>JANYJT010000117.1 GCA_025358395.1 Bacteroidia bacterium | reverse complement strand
TTGATTTCTGAAATCTTTCCAAATAAAATCAGGGGACGGGCTATTGCCATCGCGGTAGCATCACAGTGGGCCGCCAATTACTTTATTTCATCTACCTACCCTGCCATGATGGAGTTCAGTGGTGGCGTAACTTATTGGTTTTATGGAGCAATGAGTCTCCTTTCTTTCGTATTTGTCTGGAAAATGGTTCCCGAAACCAAAGGAAAGACACTTGAAGAGATGGAAGGCATGTGGTTAAAGTCGAAATAGTAAAAAAGCTCGTTTAATAAGCCTGACAGGTATCCAAAACCTGTCAGGCTTTTTTGTGTAACAACTTATGTATAATACAGCTAAGTTTTTAAACGAACAATGAACAATAGTTGAAGAAATTTAGTTAATTTAAATTGCCAATTTTTCTATATCCAAAAGCCTGAAAACATTAAACAAAACCATACAATATGGTTACCATTACGATTAAAAATGACCTGCCTGTCATGGTAATAATTCCCAAAGGTAGGATCGATGCATTAACGAGCACTGAAGTTGATCAGGCCTTGCGGCCTCTGGTAGAAAAGGAAAAATATTTAATCATCGATCTTTCCGAATGCGAATATTTATCCAGTGCCGGAATACGCATTCTTCTGGTGACGGGGAAAAAATTAACGGCCAAAGGTGGAAAACTATTCCTCTCCGGATTGTTGCCTGAAGTATTTCAGGTGATTGAAATGGCAGGTCTTCATCAAATTTTTTCTATTTACCAATCTGTTGAAGCGGCACAATCCGAAATTGATCGGATTAGACTCTTGTCAAGTGGATCGCTTGAATGGCAGGAAGGTAAGTTTACATATCTGTTTCAGCCATTGGAAAATATCAAACAATCGGCCTTACTTTGGGAAGATCAGGGAATTGTCGGTTACAACGAGCTGAATTTTGCTGTTGGCATAGGGTCACCGGCAGAGACAAATGAAGAAGAGAAACTAACCAGGGGCATTTTCATTTCTACCGGATATTGTGCCGGGTTTATTCCCTTTGAGACAAAATACGAAGCAGACTTTAGAATTCCTCAGGAATCTTCGAATGCCGGGATATTTGTCAGGAAAGCCCTCTCTTTTGGCCGGCAGCCCGCAGGCATGTTACGTTTAGATGGATCAGCCTCTGTTTCTCTGGGGCAACTTGCAGATGCTTTGTCCACTGTTCAAAAACGAATAGCATCCGGTGAAGAGGATTTTATGGCTCTGGTTATAGCCAATTTCAGTGATGCGAATCCCTCGGTATCAATTTGCCTGCCTGTTGACGGAAGATCGTTGAAGGCGTTGAACCTTTCTTACCCTGACGATACAAAGGGATTATCAGCTTCCCCTGAGCAGGACAACTTGTTATGGGGAGCAAGGTTCATTTTGGATGAGATGACGGTTTTATCTCCCGGCACCTCCTTGTCAAGTTTCCTGACGAAAGTTCTGACATTGGAAAATCTTGTTGGTGTAGGCCCCATCGCTTCAGAAGATCTGTTGGAGGATCCTGTAGCCTGGATATTTGTTGCTTCAGGATTCACAATGGCTTTCGAAAGCAGGTTAATGATTCAAACAAATGACGAATTTTTGTTTGAACCACACAAATCCTTTCTGGCACGCAGATTGTACACAGATTCTGCTAAAATTGTCATAAAACAGCTTCACGGGGGTTATTCTGCTCAAACTTTTGAGGTCGTCTCCTACAACCATGAAAACAGAAAGCTGAGGCCAACTGTTTTAAAAATGGCCAACCGGAATATCATCATGAGGGAATCTGATCGCTGCCAGAAATATGCCCTTCCTTACATTTTAAACAACAGTGCCATTGTTTTGGGAACGAAATTTTTTGGCGATTATGGAGCGCTCAGGTACAATTTCGTCGGCATTGGCGGTGAACAAACGCAGTTAAAATGGTTGGCCTATTATTTTAAGAGCTGGCCCCTGCCCCGCCTGGAACCCTTGTTCGACAAAATCTTCCTGCAGATTTTAAATCCTTGGTATGGTCAGCCGATTCGCGAAACAATTTATCCATTTGCCGATCATGATCCAACCGCCACCTTTTTCCCCACACTTTGCCAAACGGCCTCTGATTTACTTTCTGCTTCGTCAGATGAACCAACTTTTCAAGTGGCGGAGACCGGTCAAACACTCACCAACCCTTATTGGTTTCTGAAACACGAATATCCAAGACAAAGGCAAACGGGCATCGACTATTTTACAGCCATTTGCCATGGCGACCTGAACATGCAGAATATCTTGCTGGATGAGGATATGAATGTGTATCTGATCGATTTTTCAGAAACCAGACCACGCTCTGTCGTATCAGATTTTGCCAGGCTCGAAGCCATCTTCATGGTGGAGCACGCCCCGTTGGACAGCGCAGAAGAGATGGAAGAATACTTGAAATTCATCTCGTCATTTTATGAAAAGATTACGCTTGGAGCATCACTTGTGAACAAGTACGAGGGACCCCATTTTGAAAAGATCAACCGGCTAACGGCACTTACACAAAAAATGAGGGATTATGCTTTTCAGAGTGCCCGGATGGATCCCAATCCGATACCTTATTGCCTGGCCTTGCTGGAGTGGACGCTACCCATAGTTTGTTACAGTTCTTCTTCTTTGCAACACAAAAGGATTTCGATGGTGATCTCCGGACTTGTGTGCGGGAACATCGAATTATGATTAACCAGCACCCTTTCTAATCCTGATAAGATGGACAAATTGTCAATGAATACCTTCAAACAATATGCTGATTCATTTAAATATGAAGGGGATCCCGAAACTCTGGACTTCTGCCCCGAATATGATGGATTCGGCATTTTCAATGGTATCAAACCTCTTCAAACGCCGGGCGGAAATCGTTATTCATATTCATCCAAGGAGGTGATCGTTTTATTACTAACAGATATCCAGCTTTACAAATTTTCAGCCCAAAATGAATTGTCGCCGCTGGTGCTGTTTTCTTTCTGGAAGGATGTTAAACTGAGTGGATCAGATCATTTTTGGAATCGATGGGAAAGCGTCCTTTCTATGGATCCTTTTGTTCTTATCAAAACGACAGAAAAACCAAAGCTACAGCCCACCAGTCCGGATGAGCCACTTTTTAATTTTTCAATTGTCGTTCTTTCAGCTTTGCTTGAGGTTGTCAATAGCTTTGCAGAGAGAATTATCAGTGAAGTAAGCATGGAAGAAAACGACAGGCATCCCTTTCCTGAACTTTTAACACTTTACTACAAAAGATTAACTGCAATTCAACAAGTTGCCGTTCAGGCACTCAGCGAGATTCATCATTCAGGCATTGTGCTTCCAATTCTGCTGGTTTCTGGCGAAATTAGTGCGGCCGATTATGCAAAGGGTCTCATCTCACTCAAGTTTAGACCAAGAGAGGTCATGTCTGACTTGTTGGCCGGTGTAGCCAGAGTTCAATCCTTCCTTTCCGTGTTTATGCAAAAACCAAATATCGAAAGAGCTGCTTCAGAAATGATAGCCAAAGGAGAGGGCGATTTTATAGAGTTTAAGTCGACGTTACGTTGGGACATTCGTGCCGGGAAAACAAATCCAGCTATTGAACGCTCTTGTTTGAAAACTATTTCAGCTTTTCTCAACTCATCAGGCGGAACGCTGCTGATTGGTATTCGCGATGATGGATCCGTTGAAGGAATAGAAACCGACAAATTTGCCAATGAAGATAAATTTCTTCTTCACCTGTGGACGCTTATCAGGATCTGCCTGGGCAGGGATTTTAGTCCGTTTATCCGTACTCGAATTGAAAAGATAGATGAAAAAACAATTTGCGCGGTTAATTGTAGTTCTTCCGACAGGCCTGTGTTTCAACAACAGGATTAAACTGGCCAAAATGGCACAGGAGGAGACCGGAATGGGCGTTTGGGAACATAAGGTGATCAAGAATGTGTTGGGTACACAGCTTGTTTATGAGAGTATTAAAAATGAAAAAACGGTGGGTGTGATCTCGTATGATCCGCGCACCGGGATCACTGAAATTGCACAGCCCCTTGGGCCAATTCTTGCTGTGATACCTGTGACGAACCCTACTTCAACAGCCATGTTTAAGATCCTCATCTGTCTTAAATCAAGGAATCCCATCATCCTCAGCTCACACCGGAGTGCCTCGAAATCATGTGCTGAGACAGTTCGTATTTGTTATGAAGCGGCCCTAAGTGCTGGTGCACCCGAAGATTGCATCGAGATGATTGAATCCGGCAGCCGGGATTTTACGCAATATTATGATGGCACATCCCAATATTGCCTTGATTTTGGCCACCGGAGGGACGGGCCTGGTGAAGGCCGCCTATAGTTCGGGGAATCCGGCCATTGGTGTTGGTCCGGGGAATGTTCCGGTTTTCATCGATGAAAGTGCCGACATTCCATTTGCAGTAGGGAGCATAATTTCCTCCAAGACATTCGACAACGGGACCATTTGTGCCAGCGAACAAGCCATCGTGATGGTCGACACCATTGAGCAAAAAGTGAAGGAGGAATTCGAAAGACAAAAATGCTATTTTCTTAACAGTGAAGAACTTAAAAAACTTGAGAAATTTGCCATTGTTGCAGAAACAAATAGTATGAGCGCGGCGGTTGTGGGTCAACCGGTATCTGTCATTGCTGAAAAAGCCGGCATTTCTGTTCCCGAAGGGACCAAAATACTGATGGCAAAATTAGAGGGTGTTGGCAAAGATTATCCATTATCTGTTGAAGTACCGGCACCAATCCTGGCTTTTTATAGTGCAAAAGATTACCATGCTGCTGTGAATTGCTGCATTGACCTGAATTACCTTGGCGGTATCGGCCACAGCGCCTGCATATATGCCAATGATGAGCAACGAATCATGGAATATTCTCAATTGCTGAACGCAGGCCGCATCCTGGTAAATACGCCGACTTCACAGGGTGCTGTGGGATATTTTTACAACCATCTTGCCCCTTCCCTGACTTTGGGGTGCGGAACAGGTGGGAAAAATATTACCACTGAAAATATCACCGCAAAAAATCTTCTCAACATCCAGCGCGTAAGTCGACGGAAAGCAAATGAACTATGGTTCGGATTCGATCAGTCTAAATACTTTGATGAATCACTCAGCTCAGATCAAATATTAAATGACTATTATAAAAACCATTAACCAAAAACCATAGAGCAATGTTAACTTTCAATTATAATCTTGAAGAAAATATTATCACTTTCATTTTTAACGGACGGATGGATACACTTGCCATGGAAAATATAAGTATAATTCTACAGTCTGAAGCCGGCTTGAAATCGATAAAGTCGGATGATAAAATTGTATTTGACCTTAGGGAAGTGGATTATATTGCCTCTTCTTTCATCCGCATTTGCGTAAGCCAGGCAAAACAGGTAGGACCCGGCATGTTTTCGATGATCAACTGTCAGCCATTTGTGAAAAAAACTTTTAAGATTTCAGGTCTTGACGAGCTGCTAAATATCTCTTAGAATGCATTTTTGGACCCTCAAGGTATTGAAAATTTGAGGATCCAAAAATATTTAAATTGCGTTCAGATTTTCAAATGATTGTTGTACTTTTGCGACTGCTGAAAATAGAAACCAGTAATATGGAAGAAGGCTCGAGTAGAAACAAATTATTTATCCTGATGTAGTCGGGACGATCGGCCTTTGTCTATCCTCCTGCGCTAAATCTTAAAAACGCAAAGGAGGCTTGTATGACTTCAACAGTCCCATTTTTTTTAAGCCGGATTATAGGTGCCAAAGTATTTGATCCACAAAAGAATTTTGTCGGAACAGTAAAGGATTTATTACTCGGCGCTGAGTTATCCACGAATGTGGATACCCTTGAAAGACCTGTAGTACAAGGTATTTCATTGAAGATAGGCAAAGAAATCAAACATTTTTCTTTTGACTTCTTTGATATTTCCAAAAAGAAAAGAAAGTTGCTTGTTCGATGCAACAAGCTGGAAGAATTACCCCAAATTAAAAAGGAGGAAAGCATACCACTTGCAGCCCTGGTCATGGACAAACAGATCGTCGATCTGAACGGCCGCAAGGTAGTTCGTGTCAACGACGTCAGACTGGCTACCATCAACAATGTTACCTATGCCATTGCTGTAGATGTCGGCATCGAAGGGTTGCTCCGCCGCATAGGCATCATCCAGCCTATTAAATTTCTCTTCTCTCTGGTAAAAATGGAGGTCCCTTCAAAATTCATTTCATGGGATGATATGGAGGCCATTGACTATTCCAATCTGAGTATCAAGCTGACGTCGACCTACAGCAAACTCAACACGCTTCACCCTTCAGACCTTGCTGATATCATTGAAGATCTGGACAATCGCTCACGTCAGTCAGTATTCCTCGCGCTTGACGAAGAGATGGCAGCTGATGTGTTGGAAGAGATGGAACCAAAAGCGCAGCTCAAAATTATCGAAGGCATGACGGTCGAAAAGATGGCGGACGTGCTTGAGAAAATGCCTGCAAACGAGGCCGCTGATATCCTCGACTCTCTCGAAGACGAAAAGGCCGAATTACTGCTAAACGAGATGGAAGCAGAGTCCTCCTCTGAAGTACGTGAACTTTTGGAATATGAAAATTATGAAGTAGGAAGTATCATGACCACCGAAATACTTGCCTATCCGGAGGATACCACTGTGGCAGCAATTTTTGAGGACATTCGGACGAACCAGCCGGAGGCGGAATCGCTGTTTGGGTTATTCGTGGTCAACGACAAAAATGAACTGATTGCCACTTTCTCCTTCAGGGATCTGGCCGTATCAAGTCTGGAGACAAAGATTTCATCCTTTATGAACGATGATCCAATCTTCCTGTTTGATGAGCAAAAAATGGACGATGTGGCAGAGCTGGTCTCAAAATATAATCTATTGACCATCCCGGTAGTAAACAATGATCACCAACTCGAAGGGATGGTTGTTATTCACGACGTCATCGAAGATTTGGTTAATAAGAGAAGAACAAATAAAAAGTAGGGGGATAAGGCATGTTCAAAGACAAGCGAAGAAGAAAGACCATGCTCCAAAGACTTGCCATTTTTATGGCCATCCTGGGGCCTGGAATCATCACAGGAAGTGTTGACAATGACGCAGGGGGTATTACCACCTATTCGGTTGCAGGAGCTCTTTATGGATACAATCTGATTTGGACCCTGATACCTTCCTTTTTGGTGTTGGTCGTTATTCAGGAAATGAATGCCCGGATGGGTATCGTTACCGGGAAAGGTCTTGCCGACCTGATCAGAGAAAATGCCGGTGTAAAGGTCACTTTTTTCATATTCATCGGATTATTGGTTGCCGACATTGGCAATACCACGACAGAGTTCGCCGGCGTTGCCGGGAGTATGGAAGTTTTTCATGTAAGCAAGTATATTTCGGTGCCTGTGGTCGGGTTTTTAATTTGGATACTGGTAGTCAAGGGTACTTACAAAACTGCGGAACGCATCTTCCTGGTATTCAGCGTCTCTCTGCTTACCTATGTGATTTCGGCCATCATGGGTAAACCTCACTGGGCTGAAATCGGGCACAGCATTATACATCCTGAATTTGATGTCAATGCCAGCAGCCTGGCCATGGTCATAGGAATTATAGGGACAACCATCGCACCTTGGATGCAGTTCTATATGCAGTCATCGGTGATCGAGAAAGGTCTGAAAATGAAAAATTACAAATACACCATGGTCGATATCATCGTTGGGTGTATCGCAACGGTTGTGGTGGCCTTTTTCATCATGGTGGCGTGCGCCTCCACCTTGCATGAAAATGGAATTGTGATCGAGGAAGCCAAGGATGCCGCCTTGGCTTTGAAACCTCTTGCCGGAGAATTTGCATCGCAGGTTTTTGCCTTTGGATTGTTTGTTGCCTCCATTTTCTCGGCAACCATACTACCCCTGGCGACGGCTTTTTATGTTTGCGAGGCATTTGGATTCGAAGCAGGCATTGACAAAAAATGGGATGAAGCCCCCGAATTTTATGTTCTTTATACCTCCATCCTGGTTATCTCTGCGGCCATTATTATGATACCCAGTGCACCTCTTATTGCCATATCCTTATGGTCACAGGTGATCAATGGCATACTTCTGCCTGTTGTATTGGTTTGTATGATTTTGTTGGTGAACAACAAGAAAATCATGGGAGAATATGTAAACAAGCCGTTTAACAACATCGTGGGTTGGGGAACCGTAGTGGTTTTGGTCGGCTTGTCTGCCATGTTGATTTTATCTCCTCTTCTAAAGATGTTTTAACCGGTAAATACCTTCAAATTACTTAATTCGGCCATTTTTCACTGAAGGAAAACGACCTTTGGATGAACCTATCCATCTTTATGCTGAGGATCCTTTTTTCCGGGATCCTCAGCATTTATTTTTGAGTATTATAAATTAACGTTGATTTCGTTTCAAATCATTTCTCATTTAATATTCAAAACAATGAAAAGTCTAGCCTTTAAATTATCGGGTTTTATCCTCCTGAATTTGTTTGTCCTTAGCTGTTCGAAAACTGCTGTTGACTCATCCTCTCCTACTTCGCTTAAAGATGCGTTGTCCAGTGGAACACAGAAACTTAACATTGCCATGACTGACATTGCAACCAATCAGGCATATCAGCTTTTGAGCGTCACTAATACAACAACTCTTAAGGCCGCTACAGTTTACAGTGTGAACATCCCCCTATCTCTGGTAGCAGGAGTTTACGATTACAAACCATTGAAAACTGATGCCAGCAGAAATTATCCATTGATCAAGTTTTTCACAAAAACCACAGACCCCAGCAAGATGGTGATCAATATGCCGCTTGCTAAACTGAAAAATTCGCATGATATACGCGATTATCACAAGGCCGATTCAACCCTGACCAACAATTTCTCCATGTCGGTGACTGAATATTACAACAATTACAACAGTTACCGTGATTATGATTATTCCAATGTCGCTGCTATAACAATCGATAAAATTCTTGCCGGCAGTCTGAATATCAAGTCCTTGAGAAGTCCCACTCTTGGAACACAATATGCTTCTCAATTCTCTTTCAGCAACGGATATACCGCTAAATACAAATATGCCTCCGGTGATACGATCGTATCCAGCTTCTCGATCTTAAAGGCTGCAAGCGTGTTGTATGAAGAAAAACTGCTGACCATCAAGAATGATACCGCCAGATTTGGTCGTGAGCATCAATATACCCTGACTATCGGCGATGTGAAACTTGTTAAAAAAGCAAGCAAAACTTATGCGGTATATATTAAAAATGTCCTTCAGCCCAAAGCAGTTGTATCATTTATTGATAAAGATGAGAATGAGGATTCAGAACATTCCGTATGTGATAAACGTGACATTCAGATCACCTTTGAGGATGGCACTACAAGTACGATTTCAACATTGATCGGGCAAACGATTACCGATATTTCAACCTTATTCAAATCCTTGCACCAAGTTTATTTCGCAGCCAGTGTTGCCGACTGGTTAGGCTACGATATCTACTATAAAAGATAGGCAAATCACGTTTCATTCAAATATATAGGTTTCATCTTCCGCGGATATTAAGGGTATTTCGCGGAAGATTTTTTTTTGCACCTCAGGAGATTTATCGGAAACCATTGTGGATTTCGTTCGCATCGACAGTTCCAACAAAACATTGATGAAGGGTAACCATCTCTTTCATTTCTTCCGTAAGTAATGACTTAGCCAGGTTGATTAATGGTTTACGATTAAAAGCTTTGACCGTGACAATTTACAAAAAAAGCGGAATTTTTTTTAACCCCGGATTCATTTTATAGGTTGGATTTCACTGAAGAAAATCGAATTCAATATTCAGGAGGATGGCATCAGACAGAAAAATAGACAAAACACCTTAAACGTAAAATTTATTATAAAATTCGGTATTGTTGCCGGTGTAAAATTCGTAAATTTATTATATTCGTCCGAGTGAAGATTGGTTTTACGAAATATAAGAAATTATGAGACGATTCGGACAAATCATCGGGGTTGATCCTGAGCAATTTGAAATCTACAAGGCTTATCACGCTGCCGTATGGCCGGAGATACTGGCGATGATCAAAACCTGTAATATCAGCAACTATTCAATTTATCACAAAGACAACCAGCTTTTTGCTTACATGGAATATTCGGGTACCGATTTTGCTACCGATATGGCCAAAATGGCTGCCGATCCAAAAACGCAGGAGTGGTGGGCCATCATGGAACCCATACAAAGACCAGTTTCAACACGTTCAGCCGGCGAATGGTGGGCGAATATGGAAGAGGTTTTCCATTGTGATTAAAGTGCAAAAAACATTTTAATCACAATGGTTTCAATTCTCTGTCAAAGGAATAGACTTTTCCTTTTTGCGTACCAAATTCCACTAATTTTTCCCCATAACGGAGCACGCATTTTTGTCCGGCCTTTGATAGAATCTGCAATTTCCCAAGTTTCCCTTCGCTCCAGTCGAATGTCAGCTCAAACCCGCCCCTTGCGCAAACTCCCGATATTTTACCGCTTGGTAAAGCATTGGGCAAGGCAGGTAAGATTGATATTTCGTTGAGTTGGCTCTGAACCAGCATCTCTATGATTCCGGCTGGTGCACCAAAATTACCATCAATCTGGAAAGGTGGGTGCGCATCAAATAAATTGGTATAAGAGCCTCCCCCGCCGGTATAGACCACATTGTCGATTTGAACCGGTCTGAAAAGTAATTTAACCATATCGTAAGCATGATTTCCATCAAGAAACCGAGCCCAGAAATTTATTTTCCATGCCAAACTCCAGCCGGTACCTTCGTCGCCACGAAAAATCAGCGACTGTCGGGCTGCTTTCATGAGCTCAGGTGTTTGTTGCCAGTTGATTTCATTTCCGGGATAAACGCCCCACAAATGCGATACATGGCGGTGCTTGTTCTTGGGATCATCGTTGTCTGCCACCCATTCCTGCAATTGTCCATATTTTCCAATCTGATTGGGCGCTATCCGGGGCAACATTTCCTTTAGTACCGAAGCAAATTTTTGATCTGCTCCAAGTATTTCTGAAGCTTCAATACAAGACCTGAACAAAGCCCTGATAATTTGGTGATCCATGGTTGGTCCGGCTACCAAACCACCATTCTCAGGCGAATTGGACGGTGTACTGATCAGGTATCCTGTTTTTGGGTCTTTGGTCAGAAATTGGGTGAAAAATTCGGCGGATCCCCGCATCAGCGGATAAGCCTGCTCTGCCAGAAATTTTTTATCCCCCGAAAACAAAAAGTGCTCCCATAAATGACGGCTCAGCCAGGCACCACCACTCACCCAAATCCCATGGTTGGAGTGATTGATCGGAGCTGTTCCTCTCCATATATCCGTATTGTGATGGAGTACCCAGCCGGTGGCATTGTAATGCTCTTTGGCCACGATCTTTCCAGTTTCAGCGCAATCCGCAATCATCTTATAGAGAGGCTCCTGACATTCTGAAAGGTTTGCTGTTTCGGCAGACCAATAATTCATTTCAGTATTGATGTTAACAGTCCATTTGCTGTCCCACGGCGGAGCAAGCGAATCATTCCATATTCCCTGAAGATTAGCCGGTTGAGTTCCCGGTCGACTGCAAGATATAAGCAAATAACGTCCATATTGAATATAAAGAGCAAGCAACTGCGGATCATTGGCTTCTTTCGAGAAGGCGACAATCCGATCGTTGGTTGGAAGTTTCGCCTTGTCATTTTCAGTGAATTGAATATCAAATCGATTGAACAAATTCTGATAATCCGTCACATGACTTTTCCTGACCTGATCGTATGATTTCGAGCCAACCTTGTTCAATACGGAGGAAGTTTTTTGTTCCGGATTCCCGGATACGTCTTTGTAATTGACGTAATTGGTAGCAGCAGAAAGAAAAATTGTTGCAGTTTTCGCCTCTGAAACGACCAGCTGATTGGCCAATGCAGTCACTTTACCATCAGAAACCACCTTGATGACGGCCACCCCGCGCAATGCTCCGTCTTTGACTTGAACCTTCAGAGTTAGGCTGTTGCCGGATGCTTCTACAGACTTTGTCTCATGTAGGGCATCCATATCCATGGTAAAATTCAAACTTTTTGCCTGGTCGGCATTCAGCCGTATGGCAATTACCTGATCAGGATTGGATGCGAGATATTCACGGGAAAATTTAACTCCACCTGCACGGAATACTACTCTGCAAAGTGCATTTTTCAGGTCAAGTTCGCGGTGATAATCTGAAACATCCTTAAGTCCGGTAAAATGAAGGTTCAGGTCACCAAAAGCCTGGTAGATTCTTTGTTTCAGCGGAACACTCATGAATTCTGCCATCGCTAAATCTTCAGCTTCCTTCTGCTTCCCGTCTGCCAGCAATTGCCTTATCTGAGCTAAATATTTTGAAGCTCCCTTGTGGGCATAATCGTTTGGAGCACCTGTCCAGAGAGTTTCCTCATTGAACTGAATCCTGTCATTTTCAACACCGCCAAATATCATGGCACCCAGCCGGCCGTTGCCAATGGGTAACGCTTCAGTCCATTTCTGTGCCGGCTTGTTGTACCACAACTTTAAATTACTCTGGTTCTCAATCTGAGTCGAATAACCTGATAACGCCGGGAATATCAAAAGCAGTGAAATGATAAAAAATAATTTCATAAGAAGGATATTATTTGCTCCAATTATCTGTTCTGAAAGATGGGACAGGTAATCCGGCAGTGTTGAACAAATATCCATTTGTTACCGGATAGTTTGAAAAGGCATAACGCACCGCTACCGGAGCCTTCACCTTAGACGACCATACGTTGGCCTGCTTCGCTTTGATGACCAGTTTTGCGGGATAGAAAATACTGTCGGAACCTGCAATTTCCATGCAATTTACCTCTTTGCCGTAAGTGCTTAAGCCAAGTGCTACATTGTCGAATGTTAGTATCGCCAGGGTATCTTTGACCACCATGCCGGTAAAGGCAGGAGATTTGTAATTGATCCCTTTCATTCCATAGGTTTCGGCGAATGCCCAATATGCCAATCGTTTGGCAACAACGTATTTTTCTGCGGGGTGGATGTTCTTCTCTTCACCAATGTCTATCGTACAAGCCATCCCTGAATTGGGAATCAATGATTGTGCTTTTAGCTGTTCGTCACGCTGAAGTGCCGAATTGATTGCTTTGCTGTTGTTGTACCAGTAAGGCGCAATCTGGACGAAATAGAAAGGGAACTCTCCTACCCCAAAATCCTTTCGCCAATTGGCAACCATGGCAGCTTGTAAGGCAGCATATTCCTTATAATTTCCAATGTTGGATTCGCCCTGGTACCATATGGCACCTTTGATGGCATAATTGACAAGTGGCGAAATCATCCCATTGTAAAGATTTGAAGCCCGCTGATGTATGGCCGATTTCGCCTGGGTTGTACGTGCATAAGCCTCGGCAAAAGGAAGAATTGTTTCATGGTTCATCCAGGCTTCAATGGCTGAACCACCCCAGCTGGAACAGATTACCCCAACAGGAATTTTCAGTTTTTGCTGAAGGAGTCTGGCATATAAATATCCTACTGCACTGAAGCCTGTAGCTGTTTCAGCGTTAGCAACACTCCATTCGCCGGTGCAAGTATCAACCGGTAGGGCACTCACGGCCCTGGCTACTTTGTAAAGTCGTATGTTATCATTTTCAGCATCCAAAAGCAGATCGTTGGAACCAATGATCGGAGAATCTCCAAAGCCTGCCATTGGCATCTCCATATTCGACTGACCTGAGCAAAGCCATACCTCTCCCAACAGAATATTCTTGAGCAAAATTTTCTCTTTTGCTGAAGAAATGGCAATGGTATAAGGACCACCTGCCTCTTTCGTTTTGATTTTAACCAGCCAGTCACCCTTGTCGCTTGCTGTGGCATTTACCTGACCTGCAGTCCAGTCTGCTTTGACATAGAGCTTTTCGCCCGGTTTGGCTTTGCCCCATATTTTTATTTCCGAATTGCGCTGAAGAACCATGTTATCGCCCAAAACGCTGGCAACTTTAATCTGGCCCAGCCCAATCAGGCAGGCAAAAAGGAAAATAGAAAGAAAGAAAATTTTGGATTTCATTTTAAATGGCATTTTTTATTAATTAATGATGTGTCATATTCTTGGTTATTTGTACAATTCCTGAGAGGCAGAACATGAAAAACCTTCATCATGTTCAACTCGACTCAATTCTTAAACCCAATCATGCATGGAATTGTGAAATTAAAACTGGAACCCTTGGCTGTTTTGCTTTTAACCCATATTTTTCCTCCGTGTTGTTCGACAAAGTCCTTGCACAATATCAATCCCTGTTTCATCTTCGACCATTCCAAAAGATTCTCCAATAATCTGTAGAGGTTAACTGCCGACTTTCTCATGGATGCCGTAATATCTTGTATTTCCTGCACGGAAAGAATTTCATGTTCTTCTTCCAAAATTTGGGTTAGCCCCAAAAAACCATTGAGGGGACTCTTCAAATCATGAGCGATGATGGAGAAAAATTTATCCTTTTCAGCATTGATCCTTTGCAGTTCTTCCTTTTTAATTTTCATTTCCTCTTCCGCCAGTTTCCTTTCGGTGATATCACTAAATGCGGTCGCAAACATTCCCTTTCCAGTACTATACACCGAAATATGAAAATATTTTTGCATCGGTTCAAAATATTGCTCAAAAGGAAAAGGCTCTCCGGAATCGGTAACTTTCGTATATATGTCAAGGAAGGGGGCTTTTGGGGTCCTATAAAGTTCAGACGCCAATTTTCCAACGGCATCCGACACCTTAATATTTTGGATTCTTTCGGAAGATGGATTGGCCTCTACAATTTTGTAATCTGCGGCCATTCCATGGTCATCGTATACCATCTCATGCAAATAAACACCCTCCTGCATGGATGAAAACAGAGAATGGAATTTCAACATCGTTTTTTTGGATTCCTTCTCTGCAGAAATTATTCTGCGGAAAGAGGCAATCCTGGCTACCAATTCCCTGGAGCTGACGGGCCTGACAATATAACCATCAGCCCCTAATTCCAGTCCTTCGGCAATGTGATCTGAACTTATTTTTAGCGAGGAGAGCAGTATAATAAAGACAGAGGCGAATTCGGGATCACTCTTGATCGCCTTCGCCAGCGCTTTGCCATCCACATCAGGTAACATCACATCGAGCAAAATCAGATCTGGTTTATCCTGGCGAAGAAATTTCATGCACTCGGCACCACTTCCTGCGGAAAAAACCTTGTATTTTGCTCTTTCTAAAACTTTAATGGCAATTTCCAACAATTCCGGCGTATCATCGACCACCGGAATTTTAAAATCATTGTTCATATACAGGAAAAATATAATTGAAATACTAGCATGTTAACGGGTTATCAAGCGCCGTTCAAGATAACCAATATTTCAATTCAAGTTGTTTACAGGCAAAGAAAAATAAAAAGTCGAGCCTTGGCCAACAATGCTGTCGACCCATATTTTGCCCTTATGGCCAAGTATTCATAGGTATCAATATCCATTCCTGTTATCGCATTGGGCATGTCAGATAAATTTGACTGATCTGCCCACTTACAAAGAGAATAATGCATGACTGAGATTGAAAATAATATGAAACAATTTTTCAGCAGAACAAGTAGACAAAGGGAAAGAATCGATTCGAAATCTTACAAAATTAAATTGTTATGGTAGAAGAAAAAAAAGAAACCTGGCTGACCTATATGGCTATCACTACTGTACTGATCGCGGTAGCTGCAACCCTTTCGACTTTCAAAGGCGGAGGATACAGTACCAGAAGCCTGCTCAACCAAACAAAAGCGAGTGACCAATGGGCTTTCTTCCAGAGTAAAAGCATCAAAAGTTACATTTACGATCTCCGAAAAGAAAATCTCGACATTCAAATCGAGTCCCTCGAAAAACAGAAGGGCAACGAAGCTTTGGTCAAGAAGTATCGTGATCTCTCTGTAGATTATGAGCTTAAGGTAAAGAAATATGAACAGGAAAAGGAGACTATCAGCAAAGCTGCTACCGGTTTTGAAGTAATGAGAGACGAAAGTAAAACTCATTCAGACAAGTTTGGTATTGCGGTTATCTTCTTACAGATTTCAATTCTACTCTCCTCGATTGCTACGCTCTCGAAGAAGAGGTTTGTCTGGATTTGCGGATTGGCATTTGGTGCCATCGGGATTTTCTTTTTCCTGGATGGGTTCTTTTTATTTCTTTGAT
>JANYJT010000113.1 GCA_025358395.1 Bacteroidia bacterium | reverse complement strand
CGTCAACTTCCTGAAAGGCGGAACTGTTACCTTTTCCGGATTTGTGGTGGACTTACCGGGCGGCACTAAAATCTATCTGGAAGACCGCATCGCCAATGTCAGGACGGATCTCTCCACAAGCGCTTATACCGTTACGCTACCGGCCAATACCGCGGGAACAGGGAGGTTTTTTATCATTCCCGGCAACCTGATTTCGGCAGTGGAGAACAATGAAGTTAAACCAAAAGAGCTAACTGTTTGGTATGCCAACCGGCAGATCAACATCGGGGGGAACCAAAGTGGCAAAGCGATCGCCAACCTATTCGATATCAGTGGCAAATTGCTTTATCAGTTCAAACTCCCCAATGTGGAGCTGAACCAGATTGGTGCTCCGTCCCGGTGCAAAGGGATCTACCTGCTGCAAATTCTGGATGGCAACAAACAAACGATTCATAAACTGGTAATCGATTGATCTTTATACTTCAACTCCAAAAACGAAAAATAAAAAATAGGATATGAACGATACTACCAATCGTGGCACGAAAAAGTGTCTCGAACGAACCAAAGAAGAAAAAAAGATCGATAGAAGAGAGGCTATGACAAAGGCTGGTAAATATGCTATCTTCACAGCAGCGGCCATGATGAATATTCTGACGCCAAAAAAGGCGGCAGCTGCTTCCGAACTGACCTCACCTTCACCTCCTTCTGGCTGGTAGCAAGAGTTAGCATTATTTTCAGTTTATAATACATACAATCTGATAGCTGCAGAGTTAGTGCGCCAACAACCAGGTGAGACCAACCTGCAACTATCCCCGATAGAATCACAAAAATACCATCCCAATCCCTTTACAGACATGGAGCGCCCGGTCGGAAACAAAATAATAATCTGGTTTGAAGAACCCAATCGCTACATGCTGGTTGAATTACCTGCCTATCATGTTATTAACCGTTATCTGAATGGGTCGGGGAAACAGAAGATAGCCGATTGGTGCCGCAAAACTTACCATTTGCCCCTCAAAGAGGCCAGACGTTTCGTGGATGAAGTAATTGATCTTTTGCCCTCCAGCCCCACCACTATTGTTGAAAAAGCAGCATCCCGGCAACCATTTAAAAAATTAGTAATCCATCAAAAATTCAATTCCCGTAAATTTTACGACATTTACAGCACGGTTTATTCGGTAGATTATGAAACTGAGGAGATGGAAATGCTGATCCATCCAAGAATCGCCCACATGGCCGTGAAGGAAGCCGTTTCGGTTCATTCATTCCAAATCTACATGGAAAATAATCAAATGATACTTGCAGCAGAAGGATTCACCGTTGGGAAATGGAACCCGGATGAATCCCATTATCTGGCAGGAAAATTCTTCGTGGAGTTGCTCAACAGGATGTATGATCGTCAGGAAGTTGACTGGATGGGGGTCTTTCACGCATCCGCCATCCGGCAAGGGAACCGGTCCGTGCTGTTCCTGGGAGATTCGGGCAGCGGAAAGAGCACCATCTGCGCCATTTTGATGGCCCATGGATTTCAGTTGGTCGCGGACGACCTCGTTCCTGTTGAAGCCTTGTCGGGTAAAGTATTTTCCTTCCCGGCGGCAGTTTCAGTAAAATCCAGGGCCCTCCTAAACCTGGCATCTTATTATCCTCAACTACTTACCGCCACTGAGTTCAATTATCCCGGCACGGGGAAAACCGTCCGTTACCTTCCCCCTAAAGGTGATGATGAATCCGGATCCGGATTTAGCTGCCAGGCACTTATCCTTGTCAAGTACCGGGAAAACAGCGGATGTACACTGGAAGAAATTCCAAAAGATATCGCTTTCAGCCGGATTGTCCCTGATTCCTGGATATCGCCACTTTCCGGCAATGCCGAACGCTTTTTGGACTGGTTTCTGGCACTGCCCTGTTATGGGCTGACCTATTCAGACAACGATTTGATGGTACAAACGATCCAGAAACTATTTCAGAATGAACTACCCTGAAGCCTTATTTTTCGTTGGCAGATGCCTGACTCTTGGAGAGTATCCCGAGCGCGTTGAAGCGGTGCGCCGGGAGATCCAAAATGGGAAAATCAACTGGGAGGCGGTGGTATGGGTCAGTACGGGACAATTTGTCTTTCCGGCACTTCACCTGCAACTGGAACGTGCCAGGCTTCTTCCTTACCTTCCAGCCGAGCTGGTAGGCTACATGCAGGATATAACGGAACGCAACAGGGAACGAAATAAAAAGATCGTGACCGAGGCCTTTGAAATTTCAGCACTTCTGATGTCACATGGGATCACGCCTGTGTTCCTGAAAGGGACCGCGCATCTCCTGGATAGGTTGTACACTGACATCGCAGAGCGGATGATTGGAGACATCGATTTACTTGTCTCTGATCACGAAATGGAAATTACTGCCGAGGTGCTCATTTCCAAAGGATACCAGCCAATGACTCCTTATCATGTGCAGAAAAGAAGCGAGACGAAGCATTATCCCCGGTTAATTCATCCGCGACGGATGGCAGCAGTGGAGATCCACCGCCGGATTTTGCGATTTGCTGATGACAAGGTGTTTGAAAACAACGTTCTCATCTGTGAAAGAAAAGAATTGAATGAACCCGCATCGGCTTGTGTGCTTAGCGATAAATATCAGATCATCCACAATATCCTGAATGTGCAGATCAATGACAGGGGATATTTTTACGCGGGCACCTTTGTGCGACAGGCTTATGACCTGTTGCTGCTATCCAGACGCAAAAATCCACTTAACGTAATCATTGATTTTGGCAAGTTCTTCACTCCGATGAACGCGAATCTGGCATGGTGCAACAAAATTTTTGACGATCCCGCTTCAATACCTTATAAACCAACCTGGAAGTCGGCCTGTTTTCTGAAGCGGGCACAAAGAAACATTCGCAACACCAGGTGGAGCCGCTTTGTCAATGTACTCCTGCATATCGCCATTACCTTCACCATCGATTTAAAGTTGTTGTATGAAGCCGTTTGGTTCAAGCCTTCAAGAGATCACTTTTTATCCCGGCTTCGGGATTCGGGTTGGATTAAACGGCGTTTTCTGATTTACGCGGGGCGATAGAAATGTCATTTAGCAGGATTAAAAGGACAAATGCATTTGACCCAACAATTCTTTAGGCAAATGAAATATTCCGAAGCTCCTCTGCATATTTTTTAAGTCCCGTCTCAATCCGAACGGTCACACTATGGCTAGGCCTCTTAATGCCAGCAACATATTGTCTCATAAGACTTTCGTTGATACCAGATATTCTTGCCAAACTGCTTTGATTGATTAATCCACTGTAACCCTCAATCAGGGAAGGAATATCCCGGAAAACATATTCAAAACTGAAAGGCTCATTCATCCATGTTGAACGTTCCTCTTCATAAAGTCCTTCAATATGAAATAATAGCCCTGCATGGAGATCACGTTTGAGTTTTTCCACTGAACTACGTGCAATTACAAACCCTTCAACCTCCGGGAAATGGGCTGAAATGCCCTTGCCTGCCTTACTTACAATAACTTTAAGTGTTTTCATACTTTATATCTGTACCAAAATATTTGTCACTTATTCTCAAAATCCTTAAACTTCAATCCGCTTTGCTTTTCCATACTTTTCAAGTTATCCAGCGATACATCATCTGAAGCTTTGCCATCCACAGTTAATGTGCTCCGAATATTTGGATGTTTAAATTGCTGATGGCTACTGCCATTCTGACGGGCTAGATACCAGCCTTGACTTGTTAAAATTTTAATAATCTCACGAATTTTATAAATTCTCTTCATCGCAGTTATTAAAACCTTACAAAGGTAACTATATTCGTTACTCTTGCAAGCATTTAAAAATAATTTCGTTCCTCTGCCAGTCTAATGCATTTACCAAACTGTCCCCATCCGAGTCTTCACTGCCGCCCTGGATTCATGAACATTGGATGATCTTCATTCATCCGATTAATACTCATAAGATACAGATTTTTATGAACATAACCAAGTTTCTTATGACATTTCACAGAAGGTTTGGAAACTTCAAAAAAAATGCTTCTTTTTGTTAAGAATCAAACCGATTTTGATTTTAACCAAACTTCCAAACTTTAATGATTATGGATTTCAAGAAATTTATCGTAATTCCGGTTTTTATCGGATTTCTGGCTTGTACA
>JANYJT010000111.1 GCA_025358395.1 Bacteroidia bacterium | reverse complement strand
AAATGACTTTCTTGATGATTTTGATGTGGAAGGAACGGTAAATATTGAATTCAATGACGAAGAATCATTATTAATCCTTGATGAGGATGAGAACAACGGGCAATCGGATTACATTGCCATGGCCGATATCCTGGACCTGTCTCAACCTTATAATGATTTAAGGTCCTTTCATTTTTTTTATGATGATACTCTTTCTGATAAGGAAATCAGGGAAGATCTCTTCAAAGATGACAAGTTGAATATCAATTGGAACATCGAATTACTGAGTGCGCCAGAATTGAGTCACATCGACTATTTCTGTTATGCCTCACACGTTCTTTTTGTAGATTCGAATTACTCCATTTCAGATGCCATCCGTATCAAAGATTTTAGTCTGAATATAACGGGAACCCATAGCAAGAAGATTGGTAATAGGCTGAACAATAACTGATTTGAGTAAGATGGAAGCATTGAACAAAAGGAATTGCAGGGTGAATCTTGAATGGGACTGGAGGGAACTTGGACTTGGATGCATCCTTTACAAGCCCCTCTATCGTCCATTTCCCCGTAAATGCTTTTGGATTGGATTGTCTTTCCGTCAATTCTGGGGCGGTATTTTTATTAAGTTATGGGAAAGGAAGTCAGTCAACACTAACGTGGAAAACTATGACCAAATGCAGCGAATGAAAGAAATTTCCGCTTTTCATAGTAAGGAATTGATCGAATTTAAGAACCATGGAAGTTTAGATGTATTCTGGCAATGGAATCGTATGGGCATAATGATTTACTATCGATCCAAAAAAGGAAGTTCAATACCTGATTATATTTCGATTGATTTTTTATGGGCTTCTGCGTCATATTCGTCTAACCAATAGTCATTTATTTTTAAACGAAATTATTCCAACAATTTGTTCTGTGAGGTTTATTGTGATATTTCTCCTGCATTGGGGATCATGTCAGTTTTTGCTAACACTGGTTGACATTTACACTTTTAATTTTCCTCAGAATGATGCTGGTTGTCAAATCTTTTGGCAGATTTCCTGGCAGGACTTCCCAAAACCAGGCATCCCAATTATAACGAAAGGGGTTCGATCGGCATCGCATTCGAATTTGGCAATTGTAAGAGTCGCTGAATGAGTCACACCATTGAAGTTACACTCTGTAAAGTCTCCAAACTTAGAGACATTGTTAAATGATTTTCGAAGCGATCCATATTTTTGGGGAACAAACATTGGTGAGGATTACACCAAAATCTTACGTTCCAAAAAACAATATTATTAAGCTTGAATTTCACTGCGCCTCATTTTGACTTACCTCAAAGATACCTTTGGTTCTTAATTATTTCGGAAAGATTAAAATAAGAATTGAATGAGAAGGCGAATAAAGGTAACCAAAGTAAAACCCATACTGGATTCAAAAGATCCCAAAATTCAAAACAGGCTTAAACTAATTGAATCGACAGCCTTGGATTTGATGAAATTGCACGGTGTGAGTCATTTTAAATTTAAATTTTCAGGAGCCAGAAGATGCGCTGGATCTTGCTCCTCGGATACTATAAGATTGTCTATTACTCATGCGCTCTATTCAGATGATAACGATATTAAGAATACCATTCTTCATGAAATAGCACATGCCATAGTTGGTTTGAAATTTCATCACAAAGTGGAATGGCAAGATAAAGCAATAGAGCTAGGAGTAATATGGAGAGAAGGTCTTTATAGAAAGTAAAAACACTGAGAAAATAGGAATAAAGATTAACTCATTAAATCTACACTTCCTTTTGACCGACCTTTAAAATACCTTTGGTTCAAAATTGGGGAGTATTATAGTGGACGTGAGCATAGATGGTCTGCAAAAATGTTAATCAATTGGAGTTTAATAAAATGAAAAGTAATAGCAAAGTGCCTAGTGTTAGAATAGTAAAGCAGAATGGGAAATATGGATTTTATGAAAGCAAAAGGGGTTTGATCACACCGATTCACTTTGATAAAGCAGCATATTTCAGAGAAGGTCTGGCGCGGATAAAATTTAAAGGGAAATGGGGATACATCGATACGAACGGTAAGGAAATTATCCCAGCAGGATTTGATGATGCCTACGATTTTAAGGATGGATTGGCCAGTGTTGAATTAGATGGTAAATCAGGATTTATTGACCAATCCGGCAAAGTGGTTGTTCCCCTGAAATATCAATTTGTGTTTAATTTTTTTGGTGATCGCTCTTGTGCGTATTTGGACAAATGGGGATTTGTTGACAAGACCGGCCAAGAAGCTATTCCATTTATTTATGATTCTCCATCATTTTTTCATGAAGAAATTGCACAGGTGGAAATTAACGGCAAATATGGTCTTATTGACCTTTCAGGAAGTGAGGTTATTCCCCTAAAATACGACTGGATTGATTACTACTTTAGTGAAGGATTGATAAGGGTCCAAAAAGACGATTACTGGGGATTTCTCGATGAAAATGGTTCTGAGGCGATTCCGATCGATTTGAGATATGATATGGTTTGTCAGTTCCAACATAGCCTTTCTCGGGTCAACTGTAATGGGATGTGGGGATTTATTGACTCAACGGCTAAAGAAGTCATTCCTTTGAAATATGATTGGGTGGATGATTTTGGAGAAATGGGATTAGCTAAGGTGGGATTAAAAGGAAGAGTAGGTTATATTGATAAGTTCGACAATTTGATGGACAACTGCTAACGTAATCAACATGTAAATTTGATCAAAAACAAATATTTCGAAAATTGACCTGGAATTATTCGATTTTCAGATCTGACTTGTGTTTTGAAAAGAAATCTATATATTCGAAGTACAAATGCCTGATCATTACCATTTCGTTTATTACCATCATTTTAAGATCTGACCTGTAAATCAAAATGAAGATGAAGAACCGTTCTTCTTAATCAGAAAATATCAAACTCTTTTCACCAAGTACAATCTAGAAAATGAGGAAACATTAATTCACTGGAAAACCCGGAAGATTCTATTGAAGATTAATTGCATTCAAAAAAACAACTAAACATAAACAATGCTTTCAAAGTCAAAATATACCCGTGGCATGAACTGCCAAAAGTCATTGTGGTTGTATGTCCACAAAAATGACCAACGCCTCATCAATGAAGCCTCAATGGCAGTTTTAGCAAGAGGTACAAGTGTGGGTGAACTGGCACGTGACTATTTCCCCAATGGCAAAATGGCTGTATTGGAAGATTACCCATCCTTCGAATCAGCAAAACGCACACAGGACTTTATCGACCAAGGCATAGAGACGATTTATGAGGCAACATTTGTTTATGACAATACGCTTGTGGCGGTTGATATTCTTCACAAGGAGAATGGTAGGTGGTCTTTGTATGAAGTTAAGAGTACGAACAGTGCAAAACCTGAACATATTAAAGATGTGGCAATTCAGTATTATGTTCTTGAAGGTAGCGGACTGGAAATCGATAATGCCTATTTGATGCATTTCAACCGTGAATATGTTAGACGAGGCAATATTGATGTCGGTCAGCTTTTTTTACCTGAAAGCGTATTGTACCAAATTCTGCCATTACAACAGGATATTGCCCAGAATCTTCAAGCACTTCAAAAAATGCTTGAAAATCAGGAACCCAACATTCCGATGGGGGCATATTGCACATCACCATATACCTGCGACTTTTCTGCCTATTGTTCCAAACTTGTTCCTGTTGTTGAAAAAGAGAAAGTAGAGTTAAGCAGTCAACCGTCAGTACTGAAAAGTGAAGTAAAATTATTCGTTGAGAAGGTTCAATATCCTTTATGTCACCTCGACTTCGAGACAATAATGCCAGGAGTTCCAATGTTTGATGAATCCAGGCCATATCAACAAATACCTTTCCAATATTCCCTGCACTGCCAGGAAACTAAGGACAGTGAGATAGTACATCATTCTTATCTTGCAGAGAATAATCCAGATATTGACCCTCGCAGAGGCTTGATCGAACAAATGATTGAGCAAACAAAAACTGCTAAAACAATTTTTGTTTATTACATTCCTTTTGAACGGGGCAGAATAAATGAAATGATAAGAGATTTTCCGGAATATGCTAAGGACCTGGAATGTATCGTAGAAAAATTAGTTGACCTGATTATCCCTTTTAGAAAGAAATATTATCGAACTGAAACCATGGAAGGATCTTCATCAATAAAAAAAGTTCTTCCGGCTCTAAAACCTGAGTTTTCTTATGCTGACTTAGAAATAGGCGATGGAATGAAAGCGAGTTATGC
>JANYJT010000071.1 GCA_025358395.1 Bacteroidia bacterium | reverse complement strand
CGCGAAGGTATTGGTCGGAGTGATGTCACAAAGACGCTGATCGGTATTATGCCAAAACTCGAGAACAGAATTTAATGTTTGAAATGTTTGAAATGTTTGAAATGTTTGAAATGTTTGAAATGTTTGAAATGTTTGAAATGTCAAACACCATAAACAATTTTTAAACCCCATAAACCCTTCAAACAATTAGTCGATTAAGGAAGAGTTATTTTAACAATTTTACAATCACAAGAGCGTAAACAAATGATATTCAGAAAAAAAAATATAGAGCCCAAGAAGCCGGAGATCACAGTGATGCTGGCCAATGAGTCTCATCTGAAATATGTGGACGAAATTAATGATACCATCGAAAAGGCTTCACTTGAACGTGGAACCGGTATTGCAAGACGTACCCATGAGTATATAGCTGACAAGATTAGTCAGGGGAAAGCGATTATCGCCCTGGATGGAGAAAAATTTGCCGGATTTTGTTACATCGAATCATGGAGTGATGAAAAATATGTGGCCAATTCAGGTTTGATTGTCCATTGGGATTACAGAGGTTTCGGACTTGCCCGACGCATCAAACACAAGGCATTTGAGATATCGAGGAAGAAATTCCCCAACGCTAAATTGTTTGGTTTGACCACCGGTTTGGCCGTCATGAAAATAAATTCAGAGCTTGGATACAGACCGGTCACATTTTCAGAACTCACCGATGATGAGCAATTCTGGAAGGGATGCCAGAGTTGTGTGAATTATGATATTCTGTTGCGAATGAAACACTCCAAGTGTCTGTGTACCGGAATGTTGTATGATCCGGCCTGGCAAAAGGAAAAAAGCAAAATGAACATGCCTTTTGAGATGTTCAAGGAGTGGCTTGAAAAGAAAAATAAGGCTAAAGGATAAAGTTAAAAGGATAAAGGGGCAGTGGAGTTGAGATATAAGTCAGGAGATATGAGACATGAGACATGAGACATGAGACATGAGACATGAGACATGAGACAGGAGATATGAGTTATGGGATTGGTTGAAATCTTGCTCAGTGCGTTCTTCACTTTATCCTTTATCCTTTTAAAAATATATAGTGCATAAATTTTGATCTTAAAATAAATTAAGAAAAATGAAAGAAAAAGTTGTTCTGGCGTTCAGCGGAGGTTTGGATACCTCATTCTGCGCCATTTATCTTGCCAAAGAAAAGGGGTTGGATGTTTATTCGGCTGTGGCCAATACAGGAGGATTCTCGCAGGAAGAATTGGCTGTGATTGAAAAGAAGGCTTATTCGCTGGGAGTGAAATCGCATAAAACATTAGACATTACCGCCGATTATTACAGCAAGGGAATACGTTACATGGTTTATGGCAACGTGCTGAGAAACAATACTTATCCAATTTCGGTCAGCTCGGAGCGAATCTTTCAGGCATTGGCAGTGATCGATTATGCCAAAAAAATTGGTGCGCAATACGTTGCACACGGCAGCACGGGTGCAGGAAATGATCAAATAAGGTTTGACCTCGCTTTTGAAGTCCTGGCTCCTGAGATAAAAATCCTGACGCCTACCCGCGACCTGGAACTTACCCGGGATGCTGAAATCGAGTATCTGCGCAACAACGGGGTAAAAGACAATTTCGAAAAAATGGCCTATTCGGTCAACCAGGGATTATGGGGAACCAGTATAGGTGGCAAGGAGACCCTGACGAGCAACAAGACATTGCCCGAGAGTGCATATCCAACTCATTTGACCAGGGAGGGAGAAGAAATTCTTACGCTCGAGTTTTTAAAAGGTCAACTGAAAGCAGTTAATGGAAAGACTCACCACAATCCTGTGGATGTGATCCGGGAAGTCGAAAAGATTGGATCTGCCTGGGCAATTGGCCGCGACACCCATGTGGGAGACACAATTATTGGTATCAAAGGCCGCGTTGGATTTGAAGCCGCTGCTCCGATGTTAATTATTAAGGCCCATCATTTGCTCGAAAAACATACCCTCACCAAATGGCAGCAATATTGGAAAGAGCAGCTGGGCAACTGGTACGGAATGTTCCTGCACGAGGCCCAATACCTGGAACCCGTGATGCGTGACATGGAAAAATTCCTCGAAAGCAGTCAGGAAAACGTAACCGGAAAAGTAATCATAAAGCTTTTGCCATATACGTTTCAAATGGTCGGAATAGAGTCGGAGCATGATCTGATGAACAGCGACTTCGGATCATATGGCGAGATGAACAAAGGCTGGAGTGCAGACGATGCAAAAGGATTTACAAAGATTCTGAGTAATCAGCTTAAGATCTTTTTCTCTGTGAATAAGTGAAGAGTGAAGAGGGAAGAGTGAGGAGGGAAGAGGGAAGAGAGAAGAGTGAGGAGGGAATAGCGTTTCTGGAAATTCAATACATGCCGGTCATTTGAAAATTTCAAAATTGAATACAACATATGGAATTAAGCAATAATATCAGAGTCGGAATTGTTGGAGGTGCCGGTTACACTGCCGGAGAGCTGATCCGTATCCTGTTGTACCATCCAAATGCTGATTTAAAATACATTCAAAGCAGCAGCAACCATGGCAAACCCATCGCGGCGGTCCACAAGGATCTGATCGGCGAAACAGATTTGAAGTTTTCCACCATCGATTTAGGTCAGGTTGATGTGCTTTTTCTATGCTCCGGTCATGGCAAATCGATTGAATATCTTGCCACAATTGACCTTCCGGAGCATGTCAAAATTATCGATCTGAGTCACGATTTTCGCTTGAAAAGGGATGGTAATGCCTTCGTTTATGGGCTACCGGAGTTGAACAGGTCTGCAATAAAGCTTGCTTCCCACATAGCCAATCCCGGATGTTTTGCCACTGGTATTCAATTGGCGCTTTTGCCTTTGGCGGTTGCAGACCTGATCATTGATGACCTTCATGTGAATGCCATTACCGGGTCGACCGGCGCCGGACAAGAACCGACGAAATCTTCTCATTTTAGCTGGCGGGACAACAATTTGTCTGTTTACAAGGCATTTGAGCACCAGCATCTGGGCGAGATTTGCCAAACGCTAAAACAGGCACAACCCAATTTTGGAAATTCGGTTCATTTTATTCCCGTCCGGGGAAACCATACACGAGGCATTTTTACTACTGCCTACACCCGATTTTCGGGAACTCTGGCCGATGCAAAAAAGTTGTTTGCCGAATATTATCAGTCTCATCCATTTGTCTGGATAACCGATGAAAATCCGGATCTGAAGCAAGTTGTCAACACGAATAAATGCCTGCTTTACCTCGAGAAGCATGGTGATCAGCTGATGATTATCTCCTGCATCGACAATCTTTTAAAGGGAGCTTCCGGTCAGGCGGTGCAGAACATGAACATCCTTTTCGGCATCGATGAAAAAGCCGGTTTAAACCTTAAAGCAGTAGCTTTTTAAAAAAATAATCATGAATTCCAGAATCGAAAATACCATATAGTTTCACTTCTAAATTTTTACCATTGTGAATCTTTTTGACGTTTATCCCCTTTACGACCTGACTCCCGTTTCGGCTATTGGTTGTACAATTACCGATAAAGATGGAGTCGAATATCTTGATCTCTATGGCGGTCATGCAGTGATCTCAGTGGGTCATTCACATCCACAATATATAAAGCGGATCACTGATCAGTTGAATAAAATCGGATTTTACTCTAATTCGGTACAGAATCCGATGCAGGAAGAGTTGGCCACCAAGCTGGGAGAACTTTCAGGTTACGACGATTACAATCTGTTTTTGTGCAATTCCGGTGCAGAGGCAAACGAAAATGCCTTGAAGTTGGCTTCGTTTCTAACTGGTAAAAAGAGGATTGTAGCCTTCGATAAGTCATTTCATGGTCGAACCTCAGCCGCAGTGGCGGTGACAGATAATCCCAAAATTATTGCCCCACTCAACGATGTGCACGACCGTGTTATTTTGCCACTAAACGATACAGAGGCATTGAGAGTTGCCTTGTCAACCGGTGAGGTAGCTGCGGTTTTGGTCGAAGGTATCCAGGGTGTTGGCGGATGCAGGGTTCCGGATCCGGTATTTCTTCAAAATGCAGGCAGGTTGTGTAAAGAGAAAGGCGCGCTGCTAATTCTGGATGAAGTGCAATCCGGCTACGGCCGTAGCGGAAAATTCTTCGCCCACCAATATGCAGGTATTCAGGCTGATGTGATTACGGTAGCCAAAGGAATGGGTAACGGCTTCCCGGTAGGTGGAGTATTGATTGCCCCTGAATTAAAACCCTGGCACGGGATGCTGGGGACAACATTCGGTGGCAATTACCTGGCATGTGCTGCCGGTCTTGCGGTTTTAGAGATCATGGAGCGGGAAAAGCTGGTTGAAAATGCTGCAACAGTCGGAGGATATCTTTTGGAGGAATTGGCCTCCTTCAAACAGATTAAAGAGGTTCGTGGCAAAGGACTGATGATCGGTCTTGAATTTGACGAGCCGGTGGTTACACTTCGCAAAAAGCTTTTGTTCGAAGAGAAAATTTTTACAGGAGTTACAGGTACTCATGTGATCAGAATCTTGCCTCCGCTGACCTTGACCAAGAGTGATGCATCGCGGTTCCTGGAAACCTTAAGCCGTGTAACGAAAAATATGTAATTTGCACTTTCAATCAAAGAAAAAGTAGCCATGCAAATAAACCAAATCAATATAGGTATTATTGGAGGAGGAAATCTCGGCAGATCAGTTGCTGAAGGCTTTCTGAAAGCAGGAATAGTGCCTTCCAAAATCTGCATCACCCGTCGAAGGGTGCATTTGCTGGAAGATCTTAAAGCAAAAGGAGTATGCATCGGGAAGGAGAATGCAAAAGGTGTTTTAGGTCGGGAGGTTATAATTTTGGCTGTGAAACCTTATCAGGCGATAGAATTGCTTCGGGAACTGAAACCGCATTTGAAACCAGGACAAATTCTTCTCTCGCTGATGACCGGAATATCATTGGCTGAACTGAACGAAAACGTACCTGAAGGCGTTCTGACTTTCAGGGTGATGCCAAATACGGCGGTAGCCTTGCAGGAATCTATGACGCTT
Organism: Bacteroidia bacterium; assembly: GCA_025358395.1. Next base: position 3,576 of record JANYJT010000071.1, on the reverse strand, counting down.
ATTGCGGCTCCTGATTGTGATCCGGATGTTCAGAAATTGGTCGGGGATCTTTTTGAAACGCTGGGTAAGGTGATTTTCATCAACGAGGAGCTGATGGCTGCTGCAACTGTTTTAGGTGCCTGTGGAATTGCTTTTGCCCTCCGCTTCATCCGGGCAGCCATTCAGGGCGGAGTGGAAATTGGTTTTGGAGCGGATGTAGCCCAACAAATTGTAGCCCAGACTGTAAAAGGTGCGACAGAGCTTATCCTGCAAACAGGGAGGCATCCCGAACAGGAGATCGATAAAGTGACTACTCCCAAAGGAATCACGATCTCCGGATTGAACGAAATGGAGCATCAGGGATTTTCCTCAGCATTGATCCGTGGATTGCTGGTCTCATTTAACAAGCTGAACAACGCTCAACTTCCTCTCCAGGGACCAGTCGCTTCTTCTAACTCTCAACTCTCAACTCTCAACTCTTAACTGAAAAAATATGGAACGACAAATCATTGAGATCGCCGATCGACTCAAAGGAATGCGCGAATCGCTTGAGATATCCCCCGAAAAGGCGGCCCAGACTTGCGATATTACCGTACCCGAATACCTGAAATATGAGAGTGGCGAATTGGATATTCCGGTTAGTATATTACATCGGATGGCCAGACATTTTGGATTTGATATTACAACTCTGCTTACCGGTGAACAGCCGCATGTTCACACCTTTGACCTTACCAGGAAAGGAAAGGGCGTTGTGGTTCAGCGTCGGCAGTCATACAATTATGAATCATTGTCAGCTAATTTTGCCAACCGAAAAGCAGACCCATATTTCGTGATCGTTGAGCCAAAAGAGGATCCGGAAATTGCCATCAACGCACACACCGGTCAAGAATTTCATTACATGCTCGAAGGTCAGATGAAGGTGATCATTGGAGACAATGAGCTCATCCTTAATCCGGGTGACTCAGTCTATTTCGATTCGTCACTTCCGCATGGTATGCAGGCGATGAATGGAAGGGTCGCGAGGTTTTTGGCGGTTGTGCTTTAATAAAAATGTAACAATGGGGATTGCTTCGTCATACAAGAAAATTGTCGTCAAAGTTGGGAGCAATGTGCTCACCAGGGATGATGGAATGCTCAATGTCTCCAGAATGGCGCATATTGTTGAACAGATTACCCAACTTAAAAAGGAAGGGATGCAGGTAACCCTGGTCACTTCAGGCGCTGTTGCCGCGGGTCGGGCGGAGGTTGAGCCACTAAAAAAACTGGATCCGGTTTCGAGTCGGCAGTTGTGGTCGGCCGTCGGGCAGGTAAAGCTGATCAATCGATATGCTGAACTATTTCATGACCAGGGAGTCACCATAGCACAAGTGCTGACAACCAAGGAAAATTTCGGGGATCGCCTTCATTACCTGAACATGCGCAACTGCATGAAGACGCTGCTCGAAAATGAGGTCGTTCCTGTAGTTAATGAGAATGATACTATTTCGGTGACGGAGCTGATGTTTACGGATAACGATGAACTTTCGGGATTGATTGCTTCCATGATGGATGCGGAGGCGCTGGTGATCCTTTCAAATGTTGACGGGGTTTATACTGCTGCCCCGGATCAACCCGGCAGCGAACTGATCCGGACCATCCATCCCAACAGAAGCGTTGATAAGATTTCGATCTCTGCACAAAAATCGAATTTTGGAAGAGGCGGAATGCTGACCAAATATCACATTGCCGCAAAACTTGCCGGACAAGGTATTGCAGTATTCATTGCCAATGGTTTTAAGGAGAATATATTGACAGATATTTTGCATGGAACAAACCTGCCGGCATTTACGCATTTTCTGCCCTCTGCCAAGAAATCAAGCGGAGTTCGTAAATGGCTTTCGCATTCGGATGATTTTGCCCGGGGTGAAGTGGTCATCAACGAGGGAGCCCGGTCGGCCTTGCTTTCCGATAAGGCAGTTAGTCTGCTCATGATAGGTATTTCCTCGGTTACGGGATATTTCAAGGAAGGTGACATCGTGAGGATCAAAGATCAGGAAGGAAATTTACTGGGATTGGGAAAAGCATCATTTTCTTCGGATGAAACTTTGGAAGAAAAGGGTGGCAAGAAGTCCAAACCCTTTATTCAGTATGATTATTTATACCTCATCTGATGGCTATGGAACCAGCATATAATTTTAAGCCGGTTTTAGATGCCGGCAGAAAACTGGCAAAATTATCCGCGGAGCAGGTCAATCATTTGCTCCTGAAACTTGCCGAAGCAACCGAAGCGCACACGGATGAAATTCTAAATGAAAATCAGAAGGACCTGGATCTGATGGATTCGTCCGATCCCAGGTATGACCGCTTAAAACTCAGCAGGTCAAGAATTGAAGCCATCGCAAATGATATCAGGAATGTGGCCGCTTTGCCTTCCCCGATAGGGAGAATTTTGAGCAAGGAAGTACTGCCCAACGGACTAAAAATTAAGAAGGTAACTGTACCTTTTGGTGTAATTGGGATTATTTTTGAGGCAAGACCCAATGTGACTTTCGATGTCTTTTCCCTGTGTATCAAGTCCGGCAGTGCAGTTGTATTAAAGGGTGGCAGTGATGCACATTATTCGAATAAGGCCATTGTTTCGGTCATCAAAAAGGTGTTGGCCAGCTTGTCAATTGATGAAAATTCATTGCTACTATTGCCTCCGACCAGGGAAGCAGCTGCGGATTTGCTGAATGCCAGAGGATTTGTTGATCTCATTATTCCAAGGGGGAGTCAGGCTTTGATCGAGTACGTAAGGGAAAATGCAAAAATTCCGGTTATCGAAACAGGAGCGGGTATTTGTCATACTTATTTTGATGCTGATGGTGACAAAGAGATCGGGAAGCAGGTAATCCATAATGCCAAAACGCGGAGGGTAAGTGTCTGTAATTCTTTGGATTGTTTGATAATTCACAAGAGCCGTATCCATGACCTTCCATTTCTTGTAAGTTTGATGCCTGCCAGTCAGGTGGAAATATTTGCGGATCCGGAGGCATTCGCGGTATTGTCTGATAATTATCCGGCCCATTTGCTTCATCGGGCTACTCAGGAGTCTTTCGGCACAGAGTTTTTATCTTACAAGTTGGCTGTAAAAACAGTTGCTTCGTTGACCGGGGCGCTTGAACACATCGCCACTTTTGGTTCCAAACACAGTGAGGCGATCATCTCCGCCAACAGGAATACGCTTGATGAATTTTTGCTAACCGTTGATGCTGCTGCTATTTATGCAAATGCCAGTACGGCTTTTACAGACGGAGCCCAATTTGGCCTGGGAGCCGAAATTGGTATCAGTACTCAAAAATTGCATGCCCGCGGCCCCATGGCTTTGGAGGAGATTACCACCTACAAATGGATTGTGGAAGGGGAGGGGCAGGTGAGAAGGTAAGGCAAAAGGCAAAAGGCAAAAGTGAAGAACGCTCTAATCAAGATCGCGGCAAAATAACTCATAACTCATAACTCAAATGCGACATTTTACATCTGTTTACGATCTGCCAAACCTGAATGAGGCGGTAAAAATGGCCAGGGAAATCAAGAAAAATCCCTTTGGATACAAACATCTTGGGTTGAATAGAACCATGG
>JANYJT010000012.1 GCA_025358395.1 Bacteroidia bacterium | reverse complement strand
CTCAAAGGAAATTCGGCATCCCCGATGCAGTTTTACCTAACTGACAGTGTCCGAAATTTTCTCAGGGGTGCCTTGTATATCAAAGAGGTTCCAAATTATGACAGTCTAAGACCTGTCATCAATTTCCTGTCTCAAGATGTTATTAAGATGATCGAAACTACTGAATGGAATAAAACGAATGGCCGTTAAGTTTATAGAACCACTAAAGGAAGGTCTTTTAGGTTTTTGGGAGATCTGGGAAACGTCAGAATATTTATTCGAACTTTTAAATCCCAAACCTGATGAAATTGAGCATTTCCTGCTGTTAAAGAATGAGATGCGAAAAAAGGAGTGGCTTACTCTTCGACTGCTTTTGCAGCAAATGACCGGGAAAAGCACCAAAATAAGTTATGATGCGGAAGGGAAGCCGCTTTTAGTTAATTTCCCCGGTCAAATCTCAATCTCCCATTCATCAAATTGTGCCGTGATCTATTACCATCCGAAGGAGCAACCGGGAATTGACATAGAACTAATCACGAGGAATGTAACCAAATCCGCGAGAAGATTTCTTTCGGAAAAGGAGTTCTCAGATTGTTTGATTAATGATCAACTTTCTAACCAGGAAATCATGCTGAGATGGTGCGCCAAAGAAGCTGTTTTCAAAATGGTACCAATCTCTAACATTGATTTTGCCACTCAGATTTTGTGCACCACATCTCCGTTCAATTTCAATGAAGGGAACCTGATGGCCACCTTTAGTTCTGAAGTGTTAAGTTACAATATAGATTTAAAATACAGGTTAATAGGTGAAATTTTAATGGTTTGGGGTCACCTGAAAACCTAACTTTAGACTATTTTACCTGGATATCAAACATCTTCTTTTCACCAATATAACCTTCCAACCTGTCATCAATTGCAACGGGTCCAACACCTGCAGGGGTTCCTGTATAAATAAGATCACCGATCTTTAATGTCACATATTTTGATACATGTTCAATAATTGTATCGAAGGAGAAAATCATGAACTGCGAATCACCTGACTGAACCAGTTCTCCATTTCTCTTAAGCGAAAATAGAATCTGACCCAAATTTCCCAGTTCCTCCCTGGGAATAAATTTTCCCAGGACAGCAGAAGAGTCAAAAGCTTTTGCCTTCTCCCATGGAAACCCTTTCTCAATAAGCTGACGCTGAAGATCTCGTGCGGTAAAGTCTATACCTAATCCGATTTCATTGTAATATCGATGTGCGAATCTGGCTTCAATGTTCTTTCCCAACCTGCTAATTTTGATCACAAGTTCAATTTCATGGTGTATCTCTTTGGAAAAGTCTGGTAAGAAAAAAGGTTTGTTGTCAAGCAAGAGGGCAGAATCCGGTTTCATAAAAAAAACTGGTTCGGTGGGAACATCATGCTGCAATTCCTGAGCATGTTTTACGTAATTACGACCAATGCAAATTATTTTCATGACGATATAATGTTAAGTAATTCAATTTAAGACAAGTGCCTAAAGTATTTAAAGTGCCTGGAGTGTCTAAAGTACTTCGCTTCACTCGCATTTTGCCTAGAGTCCTAAACTTTAAGCACTCCTTTACAACTTTCTATTCAGTGATCGCAGTTTGATTTCAGTCAGCACCTTCTTAGTGTACAAGGGAAATTCGCCGTTCATCATCCAATTGTAATAGGAAGGCTCTTCAGTCAATACTTTTTCGACTGCTTTTCCTTTGTGCTTTCCGAAGTTAATGACCTCGACACCTGCATCATCATAAACAATTCTTCCGGCATAATCAACATTTCTGTCGAAGGATGAAAATGCAGAAAGCTGGCCGATGTCATTGACAATCGGAACTGAGACCTTACCTCCCTCTTCGAATGTAGCACCCTGGTAACGGTCAAGCTGGGACTGCAAAACCTCATAGGTAGCCTTTGTATCGATCATTGCACTATGCGCATTCTCCAGATCCTTTTGGAGATAGAACTTATAGGCTGCTGCCAATGTTCTTTTCTCCATCCTGTGGAAAATAGTTTGAACATCGACAAATTTTCGTCTTTTCAAATCAAGATCCACTTCTGCCCGAAGAAACTCCTCCGTGAGCAACGGAATATCGAATCTATTGGAATTAAATCCAGCCAGATCACATCCTTCAATGAATTTTGCCAAATTTTTAGCTTCTTCCCTGAAAAGTGGTGCATTCTTTACATGCTCATCCGAAATTCCATGAATGGCTGTCGATTGGGGAGGGATAGGGATTCCGGGATTAATAAGCATTAACTTCTCTTCCTCTCTTCCATCAGGGTAAATTTTCAGAAAAGCAATTTCAACAATCCGGTCTGTGACAACATTTATCCCGGTGGTTTCAAGATCCAGAAAAACCAAAGGATTTTTCAAATTGAGCTTCATAGGTGGTATTTATCGATACAAAAAAACCCGGCAGTTGATTTCCGCCAGGTTATTTATCTGTTTATCATTTGTTTTTTATTGGCCAGTCGGAATACCCACACAATCATTTTCGGTTGGTTTGAAAATTGTATTATGGGTATTTCTTCAAAATAATGTAATATTTATGCGTTGATCATCATTGGCATAAGGAGCATCAGAACATCCTCATGTTCAAACTCCTGCTCTGCGGGAAGCAACAATCCGGCGCGGGATGGATCAGAAAGCATCATTTTCACCTCGGTAGAGGCTAAATTCGCAAGTATTTCGATCAGAAATGTAGATTTAAAACCGATCTCCATCTCCTGACCGTCAAAATCGCATTTAATCTTTTCGACAGCAGAAATGGCAAAGTCGATATCTTGAGCGGACACGATCAGTTCCGATGCTGTGAGTTTCAACCTTACCAGGTTACTTGCCTGATTGGCAAATACTGAAACACGGCGAAGCGTGTTATAAAATTCGACCCTGTCTACCAACAATTTGTTAGGGTTGTTAACCGGAATCACTGAATTATAAGCAGGATAGCGTCCTTCAACCAATCTGCAAACCATTTTGAAACCGGTCAGCTGGAAGATGGCATTCTTTTCATCAAACTCAAGAATTACATCAAAATCTTCTTTTGGAAGCAGATTTTTCAGCAACGAGGCAGGTTTTTTGGGGAGGATAAAAGATGCATCATGATCGGATTTTGCATCCATACGTTTGTATCGAACCAGTTTATGAGCATCTGAAGCAACAAAGGTCATCTCAACAGGAGAAATTTCGATGTTTATCCCGTTCATGACCGGACGAAGTTCATCATCAGCGGTAGCGAAAAGCGTTTTGTTAATTCCATTAAGCAAAACATCATGTGGTACATGAATGGTATAATGCTCGGCATTTAGCGCAGGCTGATTCGGAAACTCCTCTCCATTTTGTCCGGGAATAGCAAATTTACCATTGGCCGAAAGAATACTCACTCCCATCGTGTCAGGATCAAGCTGGAAAGAAAGTGGTTGTTCAGGGAACTCTTTTAAAGTCTCTAACAGTATTTTTGCCGGCAGAGCTACTAAACCATCATTTTCTGAATGATCCAGTTCCATGGTAGTTATAAGCGTTGTTTCGAGATCTGATGCAGTCACCGATAGAGATTTTCCTTCTAATCTAAACAGAAAATTATCCAAAATTGGTAGTGTATTCTTGCTGCTGATCACTCGGCTGATCGCATTGAGGTGCTTCAGCAATTCGGTACTTGAAACGACAAATTTCATTTTATGGTTGAATTATTAGATTACCAGTTAAAAAACAAGAGCATTTCTGTATTGTAATTCAGATCATTGTTACGATCTGATAATGATGCTCACAAAGTCACGAATATACAAACATTCCCTCATTGTTTGGCCAGAATGAAACATTTTTTTTGAATCACCTCATGTTTTATGATTTCTATTTTCGTTTGTGAATTTTCTCCTCCATGCAAACAATAAACCACAACTAATTATCAGAAAAAGAGGAAGGAGAACGTTTATCCACTTGAATATATTCGCCTGAGAACTGACTTTGACCTTGTCCAGAACTCTAAGTTGCCAGTTTTTTCTTCTTAACTCTATCAGGGAAGTATCATCAGTGAAGTATTGAACCAGGTTGAAGAAAAAATCCCTGTTTCCCCATGTTATTTTGGAGACGCGATCATATCCCAATGGGACTGGTTTAGCCTCACCTGAGGCACGGTTTACTTTGCTGGATAGAAGTCCGCCATCAGAAAATACAGCCATTTTTGTAGGCACGCTTTCAATTAAAGGCTTAAAGCCGATCGGAATACCCGGCAATTCGATCAATCTGTTTTTGAACACAGATGTGAATTTTCCTTCAATCAATAGTCCGGTGATCAGATTTGATTTATTGAAGAAGTTTCGGGTTGGTTTAACATCAATCATCCTTAAATTGACTAGCAGCGGAGCCTCATTTCTACGGGAGAAAGATGAAGAACTCAGGAGAATACTCTTCTTTAAAGCTGGATTCTCACCTACTGTGTCCAGGGAACTGACGAATTCGGACGATAACGGATTAACATATTTTCCAATTGGGTTAGATTGAAGCGGATGCAGCAACGGTGAAAAATACCATGGTGCAGATGAATAATTTGCCGCGGCTCCAGGCGGAGCGGTATTTACCTTAATTTGCATGCATTCAGCATCTTGAATCAGGTCATTATTCAAGCGTACACCATAATGATACAGTTGATCACCAAGATTGAGATCTACCGGTAAAGCCAATGTGGTCATTCCTTCTGAAAGACTGTCAAGGCTCACTTTTACCGGATCAATCAGCCAAATTAATTTCCCGCCTTTCATGACAAACTGATCCACGATCAGTTTATCGCGTTCCTCAAATTTCGACCGGGGATTGGCAACTATCAGTACGCTAACGCTATCCGGATTTAAGAGTAACTTATCACAATTAACTCTTGAAGTGACGAAATCTGAAGATAGAGCAGCTGAAAAATCCAGCACCTGCAATGAATCTGCCTCCTGATGGCCTTCGAGAAATGCTACATGAACCGGCTTTTCGCGTAGAAGCATTCGAATGGCATTCATCATCTCATATTCGAGCATCTCGATTGATCGGTTCAGATTCTCTTCTGCGGGTTGAGAAGGATCATTTTTGAGCAGGTTTAAAACAACGGATTTATCCTTGTAATGTAACACAACCGAAGGAAAAACAAGCTTGGTCGTAATTCCCTGTTCCGTTTTAATTCTCAGATCAGAAGGTACAATTCCACGCCTAAAAAGCTCATCAAAATAGGCATTACGATCCTTTGCTGAGACCTCTTTGTATGGATCGACTTTTCGTATGTAAACAGTTTTTTTTCCAACCTGCTTCAAATCGGTCAATTTTTCTTCGATAGCCGTTCTCAATCGCCGAAACCCCGGAGGCATATCTCCCTCAAGGTAAATTTCAGCTATCAGTGGATTGTCTATTTTTTGAAGTAAGCTGACGGATGAATTCGCAAGAGTATACCGTTTCTCTGCAGTAAAATCAATTCGAAAAAGACGAACATAACTGAAATAAATAAGCGGGAGGATCACTAAAAAATAGGGGGAAATTGATTTAAAACGGAAAGATGATTTCGTTCTGTTCCATTTTAATGTAATTCCCGTCAGGAATATAAAGATTCCGGTTATTGACAGAAAATAAAAAAGATCACGGCTATCCACCAGTCCTCTGCTCATAGACTCATAATGAGAGGAGATACCAATAGACAACAAAAATGATGAGATAGAGTCAGAATTGGTCAGGTCAGCAAGTAATTCAAATCCTGAGAATAGAAAAAATGAGATCAGCACTGCCAGAACAAACGCTACCATCTGGTTTTCTGTCAGGGATGATGATAATATCCCGACTGACAAAAATATCAATGCCAGGAATAAAAGACCCAGATAACTTCCCATAGTTGCTGCAACATCGATTACTCCGACAGGATTACCAAGCTGATAAACAGTAAAAAAGTAAACGAGAGATAAAAGAAGTGTCTGAAATACCACAAAAAACGCTGCCAACAATTTTGCATGGATCAGACGAAATTCGGACAGAGGTCTGGTCAAAAGCAATTCCATGGTTCCACTGCGAATTTCTTCAGAAAAAAGTCGCATGGTAATGGCAGGAATAAGAAATAGATATAACCAGGGGGCCAGATCAAAGAAGGAAGACATGGAAGCATATCCGCTTTTCAGGATATTCATGTTTCCCTCAAAAAACCAAAGAAAGAGTCCGGAGATTAATGCAAAAACAGCCAGGATCATGTAGGCGATCAATGATCCGAAGAATTGGAGGAGCTCTTTTCTAATAAGGCTAAACATTTGTTAATGAATCAGTTATTGATTTTAGGTTTTCAAAAGGGCAACCATCTCATCAGCTGCCCGATCGGCACATCCCGGAGGACCAAGTTTTGCAAGCATGAGCTTGTAATTTTGAAGCATTCCGGCCCGATAAGCTGGATCTTCCAAAATTTTTCGCAATTCTTCAGCTACCGGAGCCGGCTTACACTTCTCCTGAAAAAACTCTTTTACAATTTCTCCGTTCATAATAAGATTTACCAGAGAAAACCAGCGAACCTTAAAGAATATCTGCTTTAGCAATGAGGTGAACCGACCCAATTCCATGATATAACATACCACCTGGGGTACATTGATTACCGCAGTTTCCAGAGTCGCTGTGCCTGATGCAACCACTGCCGCTTTTGATTGCTGAAGCAGCTCGTAGGTTTGCCCAAATATGACAGGAAACTTTTTATCCGGCATATTTTCTATGTACAGACTATGTGGAAGTGAAGGAGCACCAGCAATGACAAACTGAAAATCCGGAAAAAAGGCTGCAACCTTCGTAAGAACAGGCAAAATCAATTGTATCTCTTGTTTGCGGCTACCAGCGAGTAATGCTACGATTGGTTTGTCTGCCAAATTGTTTTGTTCAATAAAATGATGGAAGGATTGATCCATGTTGGGACGAACCGCCAATTCGTCAACTGTTGGATTACCAACATAGCGGATTTTATAGTTATGAAGGTCGTAAAATTCCTTTTCAAAAGGGAAAATTGCAAAAAGCTCATCCACATAATTTTTTACCCATTTGACACGATCTGACCTCCATGCCCAAATTTTGGGTGATATATAGTAAAATGTTTTGATGCTGTTCGACTTTGCGAATCTTGCCATTCTGAGATTAAACCCGGGATAATCAACCAGTATCAGAACGTCAGGCTGAAAATTAAGGAGTTCCTTTTCAGCCATTTTGAAATTTTTCCTGATTTGTTTTAGGTTTATCAAAACAGTAAAAAAGCCCATAAAAGCCATTTCACGGTAGTGTTTTAAAAGTTTTCCGCCTTGTTTGGCCATTAAATCACCCCCAAAAAAGCAGAAAACAGCTTCAGGATCTTTCTTTTTAATCCCTGCCATCAAATGTGATGCATGTAAATCGCCTGAGGCTTCTCCGGCAATGATAAAGTACCTCATTTCATTGGATTGTTAAATGAAATAGAATTTTCATGGCATGGATATTTTCAGGATGAAAATAGCAATAACAAAAAGGATCGTTATGGTCATCACGCCCCTACCCGATTTAAACCGGTCTGATCTGACAAAAAACGTAAACGGGAGAAGATTGGAAAACACTGCCAGGCTTATCACATGAACATATTTTCCGGTATTGAACAGTATCTGTAAGTACTGGGAAAAAGACAAATCCCTGAACCTAAACATGAAATAGAGAAGAAAAAATACAATTGGAAATAATACTCCCAACAAAAATCCCAGCCAGAATCGGTTTAATCCGGAAGGTTCGGTGTAGGCGGTACTCATAGTTTTAGAATTTCCATTTTTGCATGAAATGAAAGGCAGAATAAGCTGTAAGGTCTGTCGTAACAGGCACTACTGAAACGAATCCGTTGAGGAGTGCAAAAGTATCGGTATCACGTGCTTCACTCTCGGCATCGTTAAAATAACCTGTCATCCAGTAATAGTCCCGTCCATGCGGATCTGTACGCTTTTCAAACTCTTCCATCCATTTTCCTCTGGTTTGACGGGAGAAATTTATACCCTTTACTTCACCTTTTGGGATATTCACATTGAGACAGGTTCCGTCTGGAAGACCAAATTCAGCTATTTTTTGGAAGATCCGGGCCACTACCTTTTTGGCTTTTGTAAAATCCGCATCGGTGGAATAATCATCAAGTGAAAAGCCAATTGATGGAATACCGTGAATCGATCCCTCAATCGCTGCCCCCATCGTTCCAGAGTAAAGTATTGATATGGATGTATTTGCCCCGTGATTAATTCCTGAAATGACGAAATCCGGTAGTTTAGGAAGGATTTTACTGCAAGCTAATTTGACGCAATCGACCGGAGTTCCGGAGCATGAATAAATCACAAGCCCTTCTTCCTGTTGAATTTTGTTTAACCTGAGAGGACGTTCAACTGTGATGGCATGTGACATACCTGAATGGGGAGAATCCGGAGCTACCACCACAATATCTCCAAACAATCTGATCACTTCAACGAGCTCAATCAGTCCTTTCGCAAAAACACCGTCATCGTTGGATATCAATATCAAAGGCCGTTCATCCATTTTTCCAATAATTTATCCAAAGATAGTTGTTCGCTCTGAATTAAAAAGTACTTCGAGTACTTAGAATACTTTGAGTAATTAAAGTAGTGGAATATAAGCTAAATATGGATTATGCAAAGGCCGGCACTCTAAGTATTCCAGACTCTAAGTACTCAAAACTTATTCAAAATTGGTACATTTGCAATAGTTATGAGCGATGTAAAGAAACGCATAGTGCTATTGGGTACCACCTGGCCTTTCCGGTCGGGAGGCATCTCCACGTTTAATGAGCGACTTGCAAGGGCATTGATCAGCGAGGGACATCATGTTATTATCTATACATTTTCACTTCAATATCCGAACTTTCTGTTCCCCGGGAAATCGCAATATTCAGATCTGCCTGCGCCGGAGGGTTTAGATATTCGTATCAGAGTCAATTCTATCAATCCATTCAACTGGATATCCGTAGGACGGGAGATTCGAAAAATAGCACCGGAAATGCTGATTATGCGTTTCTGGATTCCCTTGATGGCTCCTGCCCTGGGTACCATCGCCCGAATAGTTCGGAAAAATAAGCACACGAGAGTCATCTCTCTGGCAGACAACATTATTCCGCACGAAAAAAGAATTGGTGACAAACAGATGACCGGCTATTTTGTACGGAGTATGGATGGCTTTATCACACTTTCCCATAAGGTGCTGGATGATTTAAAAAAAATGAGTCCTTCGACACCTGCACTTTTTACTCCACATCCGCTTTATGACAACTTTGGAGCGGCGATTTCACGGGAGTTGGCCTTAAAAAATCTTAACCTGGATCAAAATTTCAGGTATCTGCTTTTTTTTGGTTTTATCAGGGATTACAAAGGACTTGATTGGCTATTAACGGCTTTTGCAGATCCTGCTTTGAGAAAATTCCCGGTCAAACTTCTTATTGCTGGTGAATATTACGCCCATTCTCAAAGGTATGAACAGATCATAAAGGATAAACATTTGGAAAATTTTATTGTCTTGCACACCAATTTCATTGAAGACAAAATGGTCGCATCTTATTTTTGTGCTGCTGATCTGGTCGTTCAGCCATACAAGAGCGCTACTCAGAGTGGCGTTACACAGATTGCCTACCATTTTGAAAAACCAATTTTGGTCACCAATGTTGGAGGATTGAGTGAGATTGTACCCGATGGAAAGGTTGGATATTCCGTTCAGCCAAATCCGGATGCAATAACGATTGCGCTTATTGATTTTTTGGAACATAATCATAATGAAGAATTTATAGAGAACATCAAAATTGAAAAAATGCGCTTCACCTGGCAAAGAATGGTTGAAGTCATAGAAAAGCTTGATGGAGAGATATTAAAAAAAAGTTAATTTAGGACGATAAAGTTGGGGCTTGTCATCTTTTATTAGATTTTTATAGGCCTTAGCAAATGCACTATTTAATAATTCAAAGATTTGCAAACAGAAATTGAAAAGCGGGAGATTGATGACTTGTTTGAGGAGTTGATAAAGTCATTTACCCGACCGCTTACACCTGAGAACTTGCAATTGATACACAAAGCCTATCAGTTTGCCTCCTCTGCTCATTTGGGTGTGAGGCGCAGGTCAGGCGAGCCCTATATTGTGCATCCTCTGTCTGTAGCAAAAATCGTTGTTAGTGAAATTGGATTAGGTACCAAATCTGCAATTGCTGCTATCCTGCACGATGTGGTTGAGGATACAGATTATACAGTTCAGGACATTGAAAAAATGTTTGGTGCAAAGATTGCGATGCTGGTTGATGGTCTGACTAAGCTTTCCGGTACCTACGATTCAAAACAGGCGACCAATTTTAGGAAAATGTTGATGACCCTATCGGATGATGTGAGGGTTATCCTTATTAAAATGGCCGATCGACTGCACAACATGCGCACCCTTGAATCCATGCCTCAAAACAAACAGCTTAAAATTTCATCTGAAACGCTTTATATTTTTGCACCTCTTGCTCACCGTCTTGGACTATATGCCATCAAATGCGAACTTGAAGATCTTAGTCTGAAGTTCAAGGATCCGGAAACATATCGCCAGATAGAACTTGGCCTTCACAGCGAAGAGGAGCGAATCAGTTACCTGGTTCACGATTTTACCAAGCCGATTCAGGCTAAGCTTTATGAGGAGGATTTTGATTTTACCGTGAGTGGCAGAACAAAATCGATCTATTCCATTTATCAGAAGATGCAAACCAAGAACATCACGTTCGAGGAAATCTATGACCTTTTGGCGGTTCGAATCGTTTTTAAACCCAAAGAAAATATTTCTGAAAAGCGTCAATGTTTTGACATATTATCCCTGGTTACAGATATATATATGCCAAAGCCTGA
>JANYJT010000208.1 GCA_025358395.1 Bacteroidia bacterium | reverse complement strand
TTCAGTATTAGACATACGCGAGGAGAGATCCAGGCTAAGCTTTTTGGAAATTTCGTGATTGAGTTTAAAATTAAGATTCACCCTTGTATAGCCGGATCCAACAAGCAACCCTTCATCATTGTTATAGGTTCCACTGAGGTTGAACCTGGTTTTTTCGTTGCCGCCATTCACACTCAGGTTATGAAATTTAGAGAGGATATTCCGTCCGAAAAGCTGGTCCTGCCAGTTGGTTCCTTTTTGATATTTATACAGATCCAGATCATCAAAGACCCCAAAATACCTGGTAAAATTTGTTAAGTCGGAACCTCCTCTTAAAGAAGCATATTCATATTGGGAAAGCACATATTCATAAGGCGACAACACGGCCAGCTCTTTGGCCAGGGTTTTTCCCTGTACATAAGTATTGTAAGAAATGGAAGTTTTTCCACCTTTGGCACTTTTGGTGGTGATAATTACGACGCCGTTTGCTCCGCGTGCTCCGTAAATAGCTGAAGAGGATGCATCTTTCAAAACATCAATGGTCGCGATATCCGTTGGCGGAATATCATTGATGGAGTTCACCGGAAATCCGTCCACAATATAAAGCGGCGAGTTATCCTGCGTAACGGAACCACCGCCACGTACCCGGATAACCATCTCGGCATCCGGGGATCCGTCGGTTGTTGTGATCTGAATACCGGCAAGTTTGCCTGTGAGTGCCTGGGCAGCACTTGTGACAGGAGTCTTCTGCAAATCGGTGCCTGAAATGGAAGAAACAGAACCGGTCAGGTCTTTTCTGCGCTGATTGCCATAACCAATGGCGACCACCTCTTCAAGACCAATTGATTCTGATAAAAGGGCAACATTGATCTCTGTCTTGCCGCTGACGGGAACCTCCTTGGTTTTACAGCCGATAAAGGAAAATATGATCGTACCATTGGCCGGTACTTTCAGGATATAGTTTCCGTCACCATCCGAAATAATCCCGGTAGTAGTACCTTTCAATACCACGTTTGCCCCGGGAATTGGCTGGCCTGTCTCTGCCTCAGTCACCTTTCCCTTTACTGAAATGGTCTGGGCCATTCCAAATGTTGCCAGCAACATTAGAATGACGGCCATACTGATTCTCAGGCTATGGCATTGACGGCCTGAATTTTTTACAGTTTTACATTTTAATAAATCACTCATTTGTTTTTTAATTTGGTTTTATTGCGCATCTAATTTTTCAGAACCATTTGGGTCAAGCACTCGCCATGCATAGCGAGAATCAAATTTTTATTGGAAAATTCTAGTTCATAAGATTTTTAAAATTACTCAAAGGAGCCGGTTCGAAGCCATTTTGTTGTACCAATGAACAGCTACAGACGTACCGGCAGCGGGACTTATTTCCCAAATAGCGGGTTTAATCGTATCAATTTTTTAGTGATTTGTCAAGGAAAGCTACGATATACTCAACTGTCGGTTCAAACCATGGA
Organism: Bacteroidia bacterium; assembly: GCA_025358395.1. The sequence continues at coordinate 4,100 of JANYJT010000208.1, read as the reverse complement.
TCAAAAAGCCAGAAGGGATGCGGAGTAGAAGGAAATGTATGTACTTCATTATAAATGTGATGCTTGTTCAAAATGGCTATCACACTATCGCGGCCAGCGTGAAAACGGGGCAAGGCGCTGTTGAGAAAGAGAATCGGCGGACAATCTTTTCCTGCATACCCGATTGGTGATGCTTCAATCCACTTTTCAGGAGACTTTTGAAAGCTTGCTCCAAACCAATAAGCTCCTGCCTTATCACTCTTTTTATACATCTGCATCACCGAATTATTCCCATAGGTAAAGCCGCAAGCACCGGCAAAAACGGACCAATATGCATACCTTCGGATGTCATTGTCTGTCCATTTTGCTTGCAGGGTATCATGAAGCCCGTGGGGTATACCTTCGTAGGATGGCTCTCCATCAAGCGTTGGTTTGACAGGAGTCTTGTTGTAATCATCAAGAATGTATCTCCAGTTATCTTCTCCATAGCGATGACCTGCGCTGGCAGTGTCCTGCCTGTAATCGCGGTGCCCCGACTGGCACATGTTGAAATCGAGCCATGATTCGTTGTGAAACCATTCCGACGACCGGGTTCTTCCAAAAGGATGAAAGGTAATCAGGTGGTTTGGATCCAGCTTTTTCAGGGTCTTTCCAATGGTGTTCCAAATTTTGATGGAGTCATCGCCGCGTACATCGCCCCCATTCATCCAGATGATATTGGTTTTACTTTTGTAGCGCTGCGCTAAAAACCCGGCATATACTTCTGACTGTTTAGAAGTGACCTGTCCGGCCCGAACATTTGAGCCCCAAATAGGTACCAGAGCCATGTAGAGACCTTTCCGGGCAGCCAAATCTATCACAAAATCAAGATTCTCCCAGTATCCACCCTTGGTTGTCCCATCCGATCGTTCACCCTGCAGGATTTTTGGAAAGGCCACATTTTTATTGATCAGGGCAGAATCACCATCCACCGTGGTTGATGACAGTGCATGCAGGAGCATTACCTGAATGACATTAAACCCCTTCAATCTCCTGTCCTCAAGATATTTTTCAGTCTCTGTTCTGTTCAGCTTTTCGAGCATCATCCAGCCGGTATCGCCAAGCCAGAAAAATGGTTTACCATTTGATGTAAGGAAACGACCATTGGCTGAAACTGCGATATTGGGACATTTATTTTCTGATTGCGGAACTGTAAAAGACAAAGTGGCAAGTACACATGCGGCAAAAAACCAAAGTTTCTTCATCGTTTAGAATGATTATTTTGCCGGAACGTTTTGATCGGGCGCCCATTTTTTCTGCCACCCGGGATACTTGTCAAGTGCATTCTGTGGCGCATAAGTGTACCAGCCGTATCCACTGCGACGTTCCCGGCTGACTTCAGCCATCGAATAGAGCATTTTACTGTTGCGGTCGCTGAAGAGGGGTCTTTCCGTTTCAAGTTCGTAAAAACGGGTCCAAATGGGAGGAGCAGTTGAGTCGGTCACTACAACACGATCAATGGTGTTGATTTTGTACGGTGTTTTTTCCGGAGGGGCCGGGATAGTTTTAACTCTGGTATTGTAAATTTTTGATTCGCCGAACCATTTTATGGCACACTGAACTGACTCGATGATGCGTTTGTCAGGATGGTTTAAATTCATCAAAAACAGGACAATCTGGACACTTTCCCCATTGCATATGCTGGGCATTTCATAGGCTCTTGCCCAGGCTGGTTTCAGCGTAAGCTCGTCATGCTGCTGGCACCACGCCGTTAATCTGCCTTTACTTACAATCTGGCACTTCAGAATACATTCCAGACCTTTGTCATAGGCTGTTTTGACTTCCTTTATCATGTCATTGCCGATAAATGAAAAGCTTGGATTGCCTTCAAGAATCTTTTGCAATGTTTCCATCACCCCAAGAAATGCGCCATCGTTAAACGTGATGTGACTGCTGTAATTCCCGGGCTCCAAAGGAAAATACTGCGGCCAGCCACCATTGGCGTACTGAGCTTTGAGTATGAAACGAATGCCATTCAGGCAGGCCTCCCTGTACTTTTCAATTTTGGTAACCGCATAAACTTTAGCAAGATAATCGACATGTGTATAGGTAGTGGAATTGTCGAATGTTGTGTGATTTTGGTCCTTCGCCCGGATCAATTTTGCAATCTGTTCATTAGTTAGTATAGCCTGCATGTCATAATTTTTTGGCCATCCACCATTGTTTCGCTGGTATAGCAGGATGTTGTCAGCGATCTTAGTGATTTCCGATACCGGATATTTAGGCTGATTCTCCACCGGATTAACGATGTTTCCGTCGTCCTTAATGCCATACCAATGGTTCGTACTATCCGAAAATGGACTCACATCGATGGATGCATTGGTCTTTGGTGATTCCTTTCCCTGACCAAAAACACTTCCCGTCGAAACAATAAACAGGATTGAAAGCAGTACTCCTGAAATTCTAAAGTTTAATCGCATTTGATGAATATTTCTAAATTAACAATTTGATAATTTTTATTTTGCTGATAACCAGGCAACCACGCTCCCTTCAAAAGGGGCTTTCAAATCAGTTGTGACTCCGCCTTTGATCCTATTCTTTGATTGGACAACTGCTCCTGTTGTGGGATTAATCCAGCTTAAATGGTAAGCTGTCCGATCCTCCCTGAGATCGATGCTGAGATTAGATGAAGCGGAAAAAAGAATGTACCCGGCACCAATCTTTCCAAGAACATATTGTTTTGAATTTACCGGGCTCATTGCTATTGGATTCATTCCAGCTGCCTCCCGTAGAAAATCAGGATTTTTAATTTCAGGCAGAGAAGCCAGGGATCCTCCTCCCATAAAGGCAGCCCATTCGGAGAATTCTGCTCCACGACGGGAATAAACAATGGCCTTACCAGGAAATTTCTCATGAAACTCACTCACAGCCCTATAAATCTGATCGAAAGAGGTCTCTCCGACATCGTAAACACGGGCATATTGTCTTTCGGCCAAACTAACCCCTCCCGGTGGAGCATACAGGCTACCGTCTTTCCGGTATTGCCACTGGATCACATCGACAATATTCACCACTGCCGACCTCTTCGGATCCGCCAGAATTGCATCCTGCACCTCTTTGGTTCCCGGAAGCATCACCATCACATGTTGGTTATTTTCCCGTTCCCAATCCTGTATCACATCCAGCCAAAATTGCACAAAATGCAAAGGACCGGTATATTCCATCCCCGGGTGGTGAATAACATTGGCGTTTCCATTATAGTTATCAAGGCTTTTGCGGATATAGGCACGGTGAAACGCTTTTCGGACCACATTTGTTGTATCATAAAATTCAACCCCCATGTAAACACGTTTATCTCCTGCATAGGGAGGATTCTCGGCGAATCCCGGGTTGTTGATGTTGTTTGCACTGCGCCAGGGGTAATCTGCCCAGTGAGCGCCCTCTTCGATGACATTGTGCTGGAGGTAGTGCTCCTGAAGAAAAAGCAATCCATTTTGGTCGGCCAGATCGGCAAATTTTTTGAGTCGCAGCCAGTACCAGGTGTTCCATTTTGTTAGATCATATTTACTCAGCCGGTCGAATGCCTCGCCCTGTCCGCTACGGCTGAAAGGTTGTTCATAAAAGGGCGCCCACACATCGGCGTCCGCCCGGCGGGTGCGGGCATGGTCGTCGCGCCGTCGTTCGTACCAAAGGGCTGGGAAATTTTGCATGACAACCACCCGGTTTTTGATCATGTCGCCGACCAGGGTATCCAGATCGTCTGTCAGTCCGCGACCTGTCCGGCCCGGAACAAAGCGAACCAAATTAGGAGCAGGTCTCACCAATTCACTGGGTCTGGTAGATCCACGCCACAAAGATGTTCGGTTCTTCTTTCCTGTTAACACGCTATTTCCTTCAACTATCCACCCGTTTTTTATCGAGATGAGGGAAGTTTTGACAACAGTTTTCAACGACGATCTGAATTCTGTTTCTTCGATATTTTTGGCGCCGGATAGATCAGTTTTGATCGGAAACTGCTGAATCATTTTGTCTATCCACACATCCATGATCAGGTCAGGAGTCTTGGATCTTTCACTCAGTTTGGCCGTCATGTCTATGGAAGGCGCAGTTGATTCATTGGATTGATATGTCAGGATTTTATC
>JANYJT010000186.1 GCA_025358395.1 Bacteroidia bacterium | reverse complement strand
TAATCGTTTTTGATGCTAACCTGATCCAGTACCCTGAAATCTTTTACTACCGGGATTTTGGTTAGGATAGCCCTGGCATCTGACAAAAACTTGACTTCCGCTGCAGAGCCCTTGTCGTGTTTCAAGACAAAGATCACCATGTGCTGAATGACCTCTGAATTTAATGATGACACTGGTTGCCCTTTGCCGGTCGCAGCCAACAAAGGGAGGGACAGCCCGGAGATCAGTGCTCCGGTTCCTAATTTGTTCATAAATGTACGTCGTTTCATGTTGAAATTTGGGGTTATATCTATGTAATTATAAATCCTGTTCAGGGTTTTAAATATCCAAATTAATCAAATAATTTTCAGGTTTCGGGATAGAAATATAAAACTCATTTTCTACATAATCAGTCAGTTCCACAAAGAATCTACGGAATAGGAATTCGAACTGGTGATATTCCTGATGCAGTATTTCCATTGCCCATTCGCTGTTGGCGGGCAGGGAGGTACGATTGGACATAATCACCAATGAAATTCCCCAGCTTGATTTCACTTGATTCACCCGACAAATAGAGATGCGCGAGATAATTCATGGTGCAAAATAGTTAATTCTTTTAATGGATCAAAAATTTACCAAGGTAAAAAAGTATGTAAATTTGATGCGTTTAGTAGATTCCAATCAACGATAAATAAAATGATTATGAAGAAAACTTTTGTCCTTTTTTTACTTATAATGGCATTATCTGCCGCCTCATTTTCTCAGGAAATTGAAGGCAAACCAATTCTCAAGTTCAACCCAAAGGGGAAATTCAGGATCGTCCAGTTTACGGACCTGCATTTTGAATATAATTCTGCGATATCGGACAGCACACTGACGCTTATGCGTTCGGTCATTGCCAGCGAAAAACCCGATCTGGTCGTTTTGACCGGAGATTTAGTAACCTCCAAAAATACCCGCAAAGCATGGAGTTCGTTGGCACAAACTTTTATAAATGCCAAAGTCCCCTGGACGATAGTCCTTGGTAATCATGATATTGAAAATGATATGACAGGCAAGGAGATCATGGAGACATTGGAAAAGATGCCTTACAACCTAACCTCCAACGGACCTGAAAATGTTTCCGGGAATGGCAACTATGTTTTGAATCTCCTCTCATCCAAATCTTCCAAAACAGAAACGGTGCTTTATTTCCTGGATTCCCACAGTAGCTTTCCTAAAAAACACGAATTCGAGGGCTACGACTGGATCCGTAGTGACCAGGTTGAGTGGTACCGCAATCAAAGCGTTAATTTCACCACTTCCAACGGAGGAAAGCCAATGAATGCGCTGGCATTCTTCCACATCCCTCTGCAGGAATACAAGGAGGTAGTTGGAAAGTCGTCTACCATCGGTTCTCAGAAGGAAAACATTAGCTCCTCGTCAATAAATTCCGGACTCTTTGCAGCCATGCTTGATACAAAGGATGTGATGGGCATCTTTGTGGGTCACGACCATAATGACAATTATATTGGTTGTTTGCACCATATTTGTCTGGCATTTGGCAATGTTACCGGTCGCAATGGCTATGGTGATATTGGCAAAGGAGCTCGAATCATCGATTTATATGAAGGGATAAGAAAATTTGATACCTGGATACTGAAGATGTACGATTGTGACCGCGATAAAGGTACCTGGATTCCTGTGACAGGCGAACGGAAGATGTATTTGGTCAGCTATCCAAAAACTTTTGAGGAGAAATGAGTCTGTTTTGATCCTTGCAAGTAATTATAATTGGCTAAATCATGGTTTTTATAACAGATACCGCCAATTATAATTAATATAGTTGACGGTATAGTTAATATTTTTTACATTTACCGCCAATTATAAAGGTTGAAGTATGGACAGGATCATTGGACGGACCGAGCAAAAAGCAAAACTAAAATCGTACACTGACAGTGATAGTTCAGAGTTTGTAGTCGTCTATGGCAGAAGAAGAGTTGGAAAAACCTTCCTAATCAGGGAGTATTTCAACAACACATTTGATTTTCAGATGACCGGATTGGCAAATACCGGGATGAAAGAACAATTGATCAATTTTCATGCTGCGGTTCAAAAACACAATCCTTTGGTAATTCCCTTTGCAGAAACATGGTTTGATGCATTTCGGCAGTTAAGTCAATTGTTGGAACAGTCAAAATCAAAAAGGAAAGTCCTGTTCCTGGATGAATTGCCATGGTTGGATACCCCAAAATCCGGCTTTCTAAGTGCATTTGAACATTTTTGGAATGATTGGGCCTCAGCAAGAAGAGACATCCTGTTGATCGTATGCGGATCGGCAACTTCCTGGATAACCGGTAAGTTGTTGAATAACAAGGGAGGCTTGCACAATAGGATCACGAAAAGAATGGCAATTGCACCTTTTACTTTGAGAGAATGTGAAGATTATTTGATTTCAAGGAACATTTCGATAAACCATTACCAAATTGTGGAAAGCTACATGATTTTTGGCGGAATACCCTATTATCTCAGCTTGCTTGAAAAGGGCTTGAGTTTAGCCCAAAATATTGATAAGCTGTTCTTTAAGGAAAGTGGCGAATTGCGCAATGAATTTAATAATCTATATGCTTCACTGTTTAAAAATCACGAGAATTATGTAAAAGTAGTGGAGGCATTGGCCCAAAAGGCAAAAGGTTTGTCCAGAGACGAAATACTGTCATTGTCAAAACTACCGGATGGCGGGAGCACTACGAGAATATTGCAGGAACTGGAAGAGTGCAGATTTATCCGAAAATACAACGCTTTGGATAAGAAAACCAAGGATGGGCTTTTTCAGTTGGCCGATTTTTATTCCTTGTTTTACTTTAAATTTATTCAGAAGAATGAATACAACGATGCCCATTTTTGGTCAACCTCTATTGACAGTCCGCAGCACAGGGCCTGGAGTGGTTATGCTTTTGAGCAAGTTTGTTTGGCACACATTGACCAAATAAAATGGAAACTGGGAATTTCGGGAGTACAATGCAAAACGGCATCCTGGAGAAGTCGTGTAGCTGATCCCGGTGCGCAAATTGATTTATTGATTGAGCGCAAAGACCAGGTGATTAATTTGTGTGAAATGAAGTATGCTACCGAAGAATTTTCGATAGACAAAAGCTATAGCCAAAAGCTCAGAAATAAAATCTCAGCTTTCCGAGAGGAGACAAAAACAAGGAAAGCGGTTCATCTTACCATGGTTACAACTTATGGCCTAAAACCAAATGAATATGCCGGAATGATACAAAATGAAGTTGTGATGGATGATCTTTTTTGAGTTTATTTTTTCCCCGCCATTTCTTCAATTCCCAGCGAAAGCTTGCCGGAAAAGACCATATTTGCCTTGACGGATTCCGGCGTTAGAATCAGTTCTGACACACTTATCCTATTCAGTTTCCCGATAAGTTCAAACCCATATCCCAGCTTTCGGTGGTTCATAAAACCAACCAAATTATCTTCTATTTCGCTGATATTGGTGTTAAACGGAATGGCAAAAGCCTCTGTCATGGTTCGTTCCATCTTACCATTAAAAAGCCATTTGGCCGATTTCATCCAAAGGTTCCTTGTCCTGAGGTCAAACTTTAGGTTTTTAATACGCAACGTGGTGTCGGACGCATGGAAGTCTGAGGTTTCGCCGGGGCATAGGTGTAGTTCTCGGCAGGCTTTTGTGGTTCGAGAGATTTACATCCCCCCGCACCCAATACCGCCAATGCGAGAATTGGTATGGCAAAAAGGTATTTTTTCAAATCAGCGTACAAATATATCAGGCTGCGAAGTTAAAGGATGTTCCAATGAAAAATTAACCTATTTTTAACCGGCATTCGATAATTTCAATCTTTTCATCATTTTTAACATCCTTGCCATGACCAGAATCAGTTTTGAAGTGATGCAATCCACTATTAAATCAGCCTTCTGCCGGGCGGGTATGCCGGAAGGAAAAGCCGGGATCTGCGCAAAGATACACTCCGAAACAAGCCGCGACGGTGTTTATTCCCATGGATTGAACCGCGTTGAAAGATTTGTGGAATATTTGGGTAAAAGCTGGGTCGATCCTGAAGCCGAACCCACTCTTGAATTAGCTCTCGGTGCCATGGAAATTTACAACGGAAACCTGGGGCCTGGGGTTCTCAGCTCTTTGTTTGCAATGAACCGGGCCACCGAACTGGCTGCCGAAAATGGATTTGGGATCGTAAGCATGAAGAATTCCACCCATTGGATGCGCGGAGGTACCTATGGCTGGCAAGCTGCTGAAAAGGGTTTTGCAGCCATTTGCTGGACCAATACCGAATCTTGTATGCCGGCCTGGGGAACTAAATTCGAATGCATTGGGAACAATCCATTTGTTATGGCTTTGCCCGGTAAAAATATTCCTTTGGTTCTGGATATGGCCATGTCGCAATATTCATATGGAAAACTGCAGGTTACACGGCTGAAAAACGAGAAACTGTCTTATCCGGGAGGGTTTGACCTCGAAGGTAACCTGACCGACGATCCGGGTGCCATCGAAAAGACTCGTCGTCTACTGCCGACGGGCTATTGGAAAGGTTCAGGATTCGCCGTGATGCTGGATCTTTTTTCGGCATTGTTGTCGGGAGGCCTCACCACTGCCGGGGTTGACAAGGCTGGAAAAGGGAACTGCGGCAGAAACAATCAGGTGTTTATTGCCTTTGATCCATTGAAATTTAATGCGGAAGGATTTTTGGATCAGGCTATTCACGAAACGATTGACCAACTTAAGGCCTCCATTCCGGCGAATGTGGCAGATGAAATTTTTTATCCGGGAGAACAATCATTGAGAAAGCGAAAGGAGAACGATGAACTCGGAATTCCGGTAGATGACAGTGTTTGGGCAAAGGTTCTGGAGCTGGCAAAAGGAAATTAACCCTACAACTTCCGGCGATAGCCAACGGTGTCCATTGGTTTAGTTTCGTTGCTGAATATTTTGAACAGCAGCGGATCCTTTAAAATATCCGTGAACAAAAAGCGTTTGCCATCGATCATTACCTGGTTGTTTATCAGCCTGATCCCGTGGCTATAATCGACATACCAGTAAACATGTCCGCTGTAGATGGGTTGGATGGGTTTTCCATCTGGTTTGTGCCAGCCGTAAATGACCACTTTATCCGGTTGTGTCGCGTTTCGGGAGGTGAGTATTACATCCTTCTTAATGCCCGCCACGAGCTGACCGTGTTTCCCTCCTGATTCTGTTAGCTGTTTCTCAATTACGGCATTATGCTCCTGGAACTTAGAAACGAGTTCGTTGGCATTGCCTACCGGGATGTAGCTGAAAGGGGCAAGTTTTATCTCTGCCTGACTGTAAATATGATCGCTCAATTTGGCGGTAATAAGCGAAGCGCCAAACTGGAAAGCAAGATTCTGCGCGGTAAAAGGGTTCATTGGGATACGGCAATTATCCTTGTTGCTACCTACTGCAAGATAATCTGACATGACTTCGTAAATCACCTGATGAAGTTTCCCGGCAGAATCGGCAAACTCGCCCTTTATTGTAATTGTATTTCTTAAAAAATCCGGAATATTACCGGAAGACAGGGCTTGAAATATCTCCTCCTCCCGCTCGTCCAACGGCAAAGAAGCGATCCTTTTCATAAAAGCAGAACCTGTTTCTGCATCCGGTTTGCGGGGTGGAATGTTTAATCTACGGATTGGTAAAAGAATAGAATCTCCAATGAATTCAGTATAAGCCCGTTCACCAAAGTAGCTATATCCTTTGTTTTCATAACGGGAACCGCTAAGCATGCTATGGATAAAACCGTTTCGCTCGACTTGTACGGTGTGGTAAATTTTGTTGTCTGGGTTGGTTTTCAGAATGAATTCCACTCGTCCTTTCAAGGCACTTTTCCATATTAAAGTGTCCTCCCTTTCAGTTTTGAATTTGAATGCCTGACCAAGGTATTTTTGCATCAGTTTGCTGCGGTACCAGGTTCCACCGGTAGGTGACACAAGTTGTTTGCCGTTGTACACCACGACACTGTCGTTGTAGGCCATCACGGAGAGACAGTTGTGTTTATCGGATTTCAACCAGTTGAGGATTTTTGGTCCGTGGAGGGAATCGACGTATCCGTAGTTGCTGTCCAGAAAGGCAATTCTGACCACATCCTCCGGAATGGATTCAACCGCATCGAGGTAACTGAAAATAAACCTTCCTCCTCCGCTATGGCCATTCAGCACAAGTTGCGGATTCCATTCGGCAAAGAGTCCTTTGATTTGGTCGACGATTCTCTTGACAGTCCGGATGGAATCATTTGTTTGCGCGGTCCAGGCCGGCCAGCTTTTCTGCCGGGTTTCCAGGTAGACCGTCACGATGGTCTGTTTCTTGAGAAGGTGCCTTAAAAACCTTGACTGTGCCCCGATGTGCTGAATGTTGTAATGCCAGTCGTCGCCCTCTTTGAGCCTCTTGCCAAGAGTGTGTTCGATTGTATTTCCATTGGGCAGGGCATAAAAAACCAGCAGAACGCGGTCATTTTTTCCAAATCCTTTGAGTGGCGCGTTGATCAGGATACGTGTTGATGGAGCTGCGTTTTCGATGAGCATCTGCTGTTCATCGAAAGTTCCGGTAAGTTTAAAGCCCGGTAGTGTTTGAGACTGAAGCGATAGGCTTAGCAACAGAAGAATCCAGGTAATCGCGGCATATTTCACGCCAAAGTATGAGTTCATTGTTTAGCTTTCTCTAAAAGTACATAAATCGAAGACAATAAATTGAATTTGGATGTTAAACAGAACGGCAATATTGCAAAATTGCCATGATAAATCAAAGATGTTCACCCATTTAGAGCCCGCAATTTTTATTAAATATTGTTGTGCCAAAATATTTGTAATTTCGGACGAGCAGAAACGCAACCCTTTGAGCATATGACTTTAACCATCGACATCGGCAACACCAACATTGTATTTGGGATAAATGATCAGAATGAATGGCTGAAAATCTGGCGTATTCAGACGGATGTCGCGAAAACGGCAGATGAATATGAGGTAATTTTCAGATCCTTGTTTAACAGTTGCACTATTTGCAAAGACAAAATTACTAAAACTGTCCTTAGCAGTGTGGTGCCCAGTTTGATCAGGCCTTTCAAAGAGATGCTGCTCCATTTATTGGGCCATGCACCGTTATTGGTGGAACCATCATTGTACGATAAATTGCCTGTTGAGATCTTGAGCAGGGATGAAATTGGAACCGATATCGTTGCGGATGCCACTGCTGCCTTTATTCGTTATGGCGGTCCATGCATGGTAATCGATTTCGGCACCGCGCTTACCTTTACAACCATCAACAAATCAGGAAAAATTCTGGGAGTAGCCATTACGCCCGGGTTGCTGACTGCCTTAAAATCCCTGACTGGTAATACGGCCCAATTGCGGGATGTGCAGCTTGTTGCGCCACCTTCTGTTCTGGGAGACAATACGATTCATGCCATTCAGTCGGGAATTGTTTTGGGTTTCGCCGGATTGGTAGATTCGATGGTAGCCAGGACTGAATCTGAGCTTTCGGAGAAGCTCACAGTGATTGCTACCGGCGGATTGTCGTCCGTCTTGCAAAACATCTCTTCCAGAATTCAAATTATTGATGAGAATCTGACTTTGGATGGGCTGAAATACATGGCAGATCTTCTGGTAGATTGAGCGAATAGATTAATCCATCCCGCCAATACACCAGATCTTTTTTACCCCTTTGAAAATATAAGCCTTGTCGGTAATGGCAACAGATGCCCAGAACTTATCATCCAAAGTATTGGCCGCAATTGGCTCCATGATTTTTCCGGCCTTGAGAACTTGCGTGATCCCTTTCTCGTCGTAGAAATAGATTTTGCCGTTTTGTATCCAGGGGGTAGACCAGCAAGCGCCAACTTTTGGAACTTTTGTTTTGTACACAAGTTTCCCGGTGGCGGCTTCGAAACAGGTGAGATCTCCGCCCCGACCACCAACAATGTAAATCAGTCCATCGTACAACAGCGGACTTGGATTATTTACATTCGCTTTTCGCACGGTCCATTTTACGCCACTGCTAACCAGTCCGCTGTCGGCGGGAGTGATATCTCCGGATGCGCCGGCCTTGACACAAAAGAGATCAGTGATAATTTCCCTGCCTCCTGAATTTCCCAGGTAAATATTTTCTTTATCATATACCGGACCTGCGATGGCTTGTTCGCCACCAATCTTCAATTCCCAAAGAAGTTTTCCGGTGGCCGGATCGTAAGAACGGGCCGTTTTTCCCATTGTGACGAGTTCAGTCCGGCTATTATTTTTCCAAATCACCGGAGTGCTGTAAGTCGTTAGCTCCTGTCGCTTTACTTTCCATTTCTCGTTTCCGGTTGCTGCATCGAGCGCCATCAGCCAGGAGTCTTCTTCGTTGTCATTTAAAACATAAAGGATATCGTTAAAGATAACCGGTGAGGAACCTGTTCCCCAGTTATTTTGGGTACGGTTCGCCGCGATCTCTTTTTGCCAGAGTTGTTTGCCGTTGAGGTCATAACAGAAGATGCCAACCATGCCGAAATAGGCATACACCCTTTTGCCATCTGTCACAGGAGTTTCGCAGGCATAATTACTAGCCGCATGCTTTCTGGTTTTCGGGCTGCCTTTTCGGGCCACCTGTTTCCAAAGTTCTTTCCCGGTTTTCAGATCGATGCAAGTAACCTCCCAACGATAAATTTCTTCCAGATAACTATTGTCTTCGGGCTTGGGTGGAGTAGGTGGTGCAGGCTGTGCGGCAGCGGCTGGATTTGCCGGAGTTGCTGCATTTGGTTGAGCTGGAGGCGGTGGAGGTGGCGGAGGAGGAGGTGCCACCGGTTCTTTCCTTTTTTCGGGGAAAGCGGAAGTAATAAATACTTTGTCCCCAAATACAATCGGTGATGACCAACTTTCGCCTGGCATATCAAATGTCCATTTGACATTCAGATTGGTACCCCAGGTTTCGGGAAGATGGGTGCTTTTGGCGACCATGTTGTTCTCGGGTCCCCGAAATTGAGGCCAAATATTCTGACCGGTTGAGACAAAATTTGAGCAGGCAAACAGTGAAACCAGCCATACTTTCCAGTATCTATTTTTTTGAATCATAGCAATTTATTAAAAGATTTATGGAAGAACAGTTTAAAAATAGTCAACTTGTTTGAATTCATCTTCATCTAATTTGTTTTTTTATTGTTAAAAAAGCAGGTTGATGTTTTGATTGATCTTTGAATGAAAAAAAGTGAAGATGTTTTAGTAATTTTAAAATCTGCGGTGGCATCGTTGAACATCAAATATTCAAAACTTATGAAGCACGATCATCTTATTGGAATTTATGTACAGTCTTTCCGGGACAATTGGTTGAAGCCTGCTTTTTCCGATTTTCAGGGATCCACAGTTACTTATGGAGAATCAGCTCAGATTATCCGCCAGATTCATTGCTATTTGAAGGAAAGTGGTGTTAAAAAGGGGGATAAAATTGCCATTCTGGGGCGTAATTCATCGAATTGGGCCATCTCATTTCTGGCGGTTTCCGGGTACGGTGGTGTAACTGTTCCGGTCTTGCCGGATTTTAATCCGGAAGATATTCAGCACATCCTGCTTCACTCTGATTCCTGCTTCCTCTTTGCGGCTGAGGCGTTGTTTGAGAAGCTTGATCCAAAGAAAATGCCAGGAATCAAAGGGGTTATCAGCCTAACCGATTTTTCTGCCATCAAGTTTCAGTCACCTGATGATAAGGAGCTTTGGAACAAGTGTTTTACTGAAAAGCATGCCGGGAAATCTGCCCCTGACAACTTCGAACTGACTGAATATGAGAACGATGAGTTAAGCATTTTATCCTACACAAGCGGCACCTCAGGATTTTCCAAGGGAGTCATGATTCCAGCACGAAGTCTGCTTTCGAACATCGTTTATGCCCAGGAACATATGCCATTAAAAGCCGGCGACAAGATCGTCTCCTTCCTTCCAATGGCGCATGTATTCGGGTTGCTGTTCGAATTTCTGTTTCCGGTTTCGGTGGGATGCCATGTTACCTTTTTGACGAAACCGCCTACTCCGCAATTGATAATCAAAGCATTCCAGGAAGTAAAGCCCAGGCTGATCCTGTCTGTTCCGCTGGTCATCGAAAAAATATACAGGAAGCGCATTCTGCCTGCTCTCGAAAAGCCGGTGGTAAAATTTCTGCTCAAAGTACCCGGGATACAGCTTCTTTTGCATAAAAAGGTCAGGGCCAGTCTGGTTGAAACCTTTGGCGGCAATTTCCACGAAATTGTCATCGGCGGTGCACCGCTTAACCATGAGGTCGAGGCCTTTTTCAGAAAAATTAAATTTCCATTCACGATTGGTTACGGGATGACCGAATGCGGTCCGCTGATTTCGTATGAGCCCTGGAATAGTTTCAAATCGTCATCAGCCGGTAAACTTGTCGACAGGATGGAGGTACGCATTGACTCCAAAGATCCGTATAATCAGGTGGGTGAAATCCTGGTAAGGGGCGCCAACGTGATGATGGGATACTACAACAATGAAAAAGCGACATCAGATGCAATTGATAGTGATGGCTGGCTGCACACCGGTGATCTTGGAGTTATCGACAAGGAGAATTTTATTTACATCCGTGGAAGGTGCAAAAACATGCTTTTGGGAGCCTCCGGTCAGAATATCTATCCGGAAGAGATGGAGGCAAAACTCTGCAACTACCCGTTCATCCTGGAATGTGTGATCACCGAGCGAGACAAGAAAATGGTGGCTTTTGTCTATGCGGATCCTGAATTAGTTGAGGCTGAGAAGGCAGATGAATCCAGACTCAAGGAGATAATGGCCGAAAATATGCGACAAGTGAACAAGGAACTTCCGAAGTTTGCGCGGCTCAGTTCCATTATTCTGGTCGACAAAGAGTTTGAGAAGACCCCAAAAAGGAATATCAAACGGTATTTGTATACTTAAAAAGGCGGAAGATTTTTCAAGCCCGGTAGAATTCTTTACCTCGTAGATGTTAAACAAATCAAGCCGTTTCAGCAGTTTCCAAATATTTCGCCAGTCACCTTTGATTTTTTTTAATTTTTTAATTCATTTTAATTTGTCCCAATGATAAAGAAGCACCAAATCGTAAGGATAGTTCTTAGCGCAATTATATTACTGTCAGGATGTCAATTTTCCGTCTTTGCAGCTCAGAAACCAATCCGGCTGGCAGTTGCCGGTATGACCCATGGTCACATTTCCTTCATTATGGGAAGAGCCAACAAGGGTGATTTTGAGTTGGTCGGGGTTTATGAGACCAACCAGGTTTTGGTCGAAAAACTGGCAAAAAGGTATAAATTCTCTGAAAAGTTGGCGTACAAAAATCTGGAAGAGATGCTTGACAAGGTAAAACCTGAGGCAGTGGTCGCTTTTGGTTCCATCTTCGATCACCTTGCCGTTGTTGAGGCCTGCGCCCCCAGAGGCATTCATGTGATGGTCGAAAAACCCTTGGCGGTGAGCATGAAACATGCAAATCGCATGGCAGAGCTTGCCCGGAAATACAATATTCATTTGCTGACGGATTACGAGACATCCTGGTATCCAACTACTTCAAAGGCTTTTAAAATGGTTGGGGAGGAGGGTTTTGTCGGGACTCTACGAAAAGTTGTCATCCACGACGGTCACCAGGGACCGAAGGAAATTGGGTGTGACCCGGTTTTTTTGGAGTGGTTGACGGATCCAATCTTGAACGGCGGAGGAGCCATTGTCGATTTTGGCTGCTACGGCGCCAACCTGATGACTGCCCTGACCAATGGCGAAAAGCCGACCTCAGTAACAGCTGTTACGCGACAGTTTAAACCAGATGTCTATCCCAAAGTGGATGATGAAGCTACCATAATTGTTTCGTATCCCGGATCGCAATGCATCATCCAGGCTTCATGGAACTGGCCCTTCAGCAGGAAAGACATGGAAATTTATGGTGATCAAGGTTATGTATTGGCAGACAATAAGAACGACCTGCGAATGAGAGGCAAGGGGATGGCAACTGAAAAATCTGAAACAGTCAAAGCTTCAGATGTGGTGGTTTATGAAGATCCGTTTTGCTATTTCGCTGATGTGATAATGGGGAAAATTAAGGTTGCGAAATACAGCGTCTACTCGCTGGAAAACAATCTTCGGGTAGTAGAAATTCTCGATGCTGCAAGGCAATCGGCTAAAACCGGGAAAAGCGTTTCGCTAAAGGATTAGATCACTTTAAAGATAATTTCATCCAGCCTTCGTTTTGGCACATGATGCACTTTGTTTTCATCGCGCCAGTATTTTATCTCCCCGTTTTTCATTTCGTCCAGGACAACCACCTCTTTTGGTTTGCCGAGCGCAATCACCTGAACAATTTCGAAATATTCGGGTAGGTTTAGTATTTGGGCTAGATTCTTTCGGTTGACGGCATGGATGATGCACCCGCCAAATCCGGCATCCACAGCGCCAAGCAAAATGCTTTGGGTGGCAATGCCGTCATCGCAGAAATAATTTCCGGAGATCTGGGTGTCGTGGAGCATGATGATGTAAGCGGAAGGTCTTTCTCCCTCTTCCGGTCCACTCCAGTCGGTCAGATAACCGGCCCATGCCAGTTGTTCAAATATCTTTGCGTTGAAGGATTCATCTGTACTCAGGACATATTTCAGTGTCTGTGAATTTCGGGCTGATGCTGAATTTCGGGCCAGATCAACCCAATCCTTCAACATACTTGCAGAGATTCTATCTGATTGATGGAACCTTCGGTAACTGCGGTTTTTGAGTATGAGTTCCTTTATCATCGCTAATTAAATTTGTTGTTAATATCTCAGTTCTTTACCCTTTCTGGTCGCCGGCAGACCATTTTTCATCCAATCAGGCATTGGTTCGCCTTTGAGATAATGATCGAAGAATTGTTTCATCCGAATGGTGAGATCCATCCGGTTTGCCCAGCTTTCGGCTTTCAGATTGTGCTCTTCATTGTTGTAGGTAAGCATCCAGGCAGGCTTATTCAGTCGCCGCATGGCGGTGAAAAATTCTATCCCCTGGTACCACGGGACGGCTCCATCGTTGTCGTTGTGCATAATCAACAGTGGCGTCTCAATTTTTGGGGCATAGAAGAGGGGTGAATTTTCGAGGTATGACAGCGGTTTTTCCCACAATGAACCTCCAATACGGCTTTGATCCTTTTCGTACTGAAACATGCGTGACATGCCCGTTTGCCAACGGATGCCTCCATATGCGCTGGTCATGTTGCTTACGGGCGCTCCGGCCATGGCTGCCTTGAAGAGATTGGTCCGGGTGATGAGCCAGGCGGTCTGGTATCCGCCCCAACTTTGTCCCTGAACTCCGATTTTTTCGCGATCAACAAATTGAAACCGGTTACAGAGGTATTGTGTTCCGCTAACCACCGCGTCAAAAGCGGATTTGCCCGGATTGCCTGTTTCATAGGTGATATCCGGAATGAAAATGAGATAATCGTTGCTTGCATAATGCGTCCGGTTAACCGTCGAGCGGGTAGGAGAGGGTGACGTATATGCATTCAGATTGTCTGCATTTCGTTCATAAAAGTAGACGATCATGGGGTATTTGCGGGTCGTATCCATCGTTTCGGGCAAGTACAGCAAGCCTTCAAGTGCTTTGCCGGAAAAGGATGTCCAGTGAACCAGCTGAACCTTTGGCCAGACAAATAACTTCTGCTGTGGGTTCGCATCAGAAAGGCGGTCACACTTCTCAAACGAAATATCGCTGGACCAAAGATTTGGAAATTCGCTGACGTTCTCCCTGGTCCAGATTACCACAGGAGCGAGCTTTGCCTTGATTACTTTGTCGATTTTTTTATCCCACATTGTCAGCACGATTGGGGCAGAACCATTCTCCAAATTCGCCGTCAACAATCCTTCCGATTTGGATTTTTCACTGAATGCCTGAACTATGACAGGTTTGCTGACAGGTATAAATTCCTCCTCGGGATCAAGTTTCAGATACCGAAGCCGGGTGAAATTTTTTCTGCCATATTGATTGGTTATGTTGACCGGATTCCCGGGATTTTGAGGATCAACCCGCCAAATGTCGAAACGGTCGTAAATGAAAACATATTGGTCATTTTCAGCCCAGCCGGCAATTCCGTAAGGATTTGGATCACTTGGTGAGTCCCATCTTTCATCACAAAGTGAAACAGGGATTTTGGCGCTTAAATTCACTAGTCCACCCGCACTGTTTTCGGTAGATTTGGTGTAAAAGGCTGAATCAGCCGGATTGTACCAGGATACATATTTACCTCCGGGCGACAGTGAAACCATTGATTTATTTTGCAGAATCTTCGTCCTCTCACCGGTTTGAATCTGGATCAGATAGTAATCGGCATTGGAATCTCCGGTCCAGGATGATTGCAGTTTATAGGGCGATTGATCGATCCCAAGGGCTACAGTACCATTTCCTTTTTGTATGGTTCGAACCTCTTTTGACACGGAATCTCCCAATTGAATGCATTTCCCGGTTATGAAAGAATAGACCACTTTAAAGGTTCGTTTCTTCTCCTTTTCCAGATTGACTTTTTGTTCCGGTTGCAACTCTTTGTCTTTCCACGACCAGATATCAAGGAGGGGTTTTTCCTCCTCCAAAAGTGAATCTTTGGGTTCAGGTGTAGGTTTAAGATTGTCGCCAAAGAAGAGCAATTCACCATTGTCCGAAAACGAAAGATCGGATAAATCGCTTGGCGACCAACCTTTTGGAATCCCGGCCCCATCGGATGATACGAGCATTTTTGGCGGGCCGGACCGGAGTGCTCCTGTATAAAGATCATAGCACTTCTCTTTGATGGTGTCAGCGGAAAAGAGGAAGCCAAAGCGGTTACCTTGCTTGTTCAAACTGATTTTTTTGGCTGTTCCGGTGTTCTTAAACAGAAGTTCAGTCTTTTTCGAATCTGTATCAAAAACACTGACTTCTGCCCGGTCAAGCGAATCTTTTGTCTGGCAAACAAAGGCAATCTTATGACCGGAAGGAGCATAAAAAAACTCAGTTACATTTTGAAAATTGATCGTATCACCTGTCGCGGATTGAAACATGGACAATTGAAATTTCTGATCAGCAGCAGGATCAGTAGCCGCAGCCGGTTTGGCTTTGGTCTCATTCGCCTTTTTCTCACCGGGCTTATCGGTCTTCTTTTCGGCTTTCTTCATGTCGGTTAGAAAAGCAACCCATCCATCGGCTTCTTTTGGCAATGAAAATTGTTTCAGATTTGGAAATTTGTATACTTTCATTGGATTAAAAACCAATATTCCCAGACTATCTTTTGGCATCTGCTCTTTCTTCAGTTTTTTCTTTTTGGCGCTTCGTATGGAGTCTTCAGGCTGCTTGATTTTATAGGCGATGAAATCTGATCCGGCAGAAAACCTGGCATCATATCCCCGATGAAGCGTGTCCACTTTTTCAGGAATGAAGGATCTTACCAGAAGAATTCCATCCCCTTTTTGTGGATTTATCTCGAAAGAGGTTATTTTCCCATCATTGGAAATTGCCTGATTGTTGATCGTTTTCCAGGAGGCAAAATCCTTGGTTGTCAGTGGCTTTTTATCGCTCTGCCGGGCATTTAAGATCAGTGAAGGGCATACAAAAGCCATAAAAAGTAACAGTGTTTTCACGTTCATCGCTTATAATTTGTTGTTTCGATAATACTCTTTTGTAATTTCTTCGAGCACCCAATTTGTTCGGGCAGCTGAAATGCCGGTACTGACGCATTTACCTTCTCCCCGAAGATCATCAACGACTTGCCGGATCAGAAAATGCGAAATATTTTCAGGATTCTGAAAGCTGAAATTTTCTGTTCCATTCGAAGAAACACACTGAACATCCCGATGCTGAAAGCAGGAAAGCGTGACTTTGCCTTCAGTTCCGGAAATTTCAATGACATCTTCTTCACTCTCTTTACTGCCAACAAAACACCAGCTTCCGGTACCCGTTAATCCATTGCCGAAAGTGTAAACGGCAGACACTGTATCCTCGGCAGGGTATAATCCGGCCAGGTTTTTTGCTATGCCCTGAACCTTAGCAATGGGACCGAAGAGAAAATCGAGGTAATCAAACTGATGGGAAGCCAGATCAAAAAGATAGCCACCTCCCGAAATTTCCGGATCAATATGCCAGGATTGCTTTTCCGGAAACTGGTCCTTCTCTCCAAAGGCCATGTGGAGACGAATGTTGACAGTCAGAGGTTTGCCAATTTTCCCATCAGTCAAGAGCTCTTTTACTTTAAGAAATGCAGGCAAGGATCGTCTGTAATAGGCAACGAAAAGAGGCATGCCGGTATTCTCTGAAACACGGATCATCTCACAGCATTCAGCATAATTTCGCGCCATTGGCTTCTCCACATACACAGGTTTACCGGCATTCATTGCAGCAATGGCGTATCTTGCATGTGTGCTGGGCGGAGTTGCAATATAAACAGCATTTACATCCGGATCATTAATCAACTGAACAGCTTCGTGATACCATTTTGGTACTCCGTGTCTTCCGGCATAATCAGCAGCTTTATCCCCATCGCGCCGCATGACGGCTACCAGCCTGGAATGGCCGATTTTGTTGAAGGCCGGACCACTCTTGAGTTCTGTTACATTACCGCAGCCAATAATTCCCCAGTTTATGTCTTGCATGTATAATTTTGAAAATTCGAACAGGACTATTTTTTAAAATACTTTTGAATTAGCTCCAACAATTTAGAGACTTCAATTGGTTTGGCAATATAGTCGTTGCATCCTGCCGCGATGGCCTGTTCTCTGTCGCCAACCATGCCAAAGGCGGTTTGGGCAATGATGATTACATCCTTGTTAAATTGCCGGATTTGCCGGGTGGCATCATACCCATTGAGCACAGGCATTTTTATATCCATCAGGACCAGATCAATATCGGGATTCTTTCGGCAAGCCTCAACAGCTTCTGCGCCTGTTGAAACACATAGGGTTCGGTTGCTGAAGGAATTTGTGACGAGTCGCATGAGAACCTCTGAATTACGATTGTCTTCTGCAATCAATATTTTCAGATTTTCAATTTTGTCCACAACTTGATCGGCAAGGATCATCTCGCTTGCAATGGTGTTGGCCGGAATAGTGAAATAGAAGGATGTTCCATGCCCCTCTTCGCTTTCGACCCAAAGTTCGCCACCATGTTTTTCTACAAATTCCTTGCAAAGGATCAATCCCAGGCCGGCACTTTGTTCTCCTTCCGTACCCGGACGGCTGTTGTTAGCATTCAGGTGAAAAAGGCTTGCAGTCATGGCACTGTTCATACCGATACCCGAATCTTTAATTACGATGACGGATGTATTATTTTCCGTAAATCCCGATGAAATTATTACCCTTCCATCTTTTGGTGTGAACTTAATCGCATTGGAAATCAAATTCCGGATGATCGATTGGAGCATATTGGAATCGGCGTATACGGAATGTGATTGTGGAATTTGAACAGCAATGCCAATGTTCTTTTTCTTTATTGAGTCGCCCAGAATCTTTATATTTTCGGTGACCAATCCTTCCAGATTAATTTGTTTGGGATGGAAAGATATTTGTCCTTGTTGCATCCTTGCCCAAACGAGTAAATTTTCAAGTAAATTAAAAATATTACGGGCAGACTGACTCAGATCATAATTCATCTCTTTCTGCTGTTGCAGCGTAAGATCAATGGTATCGTCGGCCAGGAGTTCAGTCAGGGACATAAAACCACCCAAAGGTCCCCTTAGGTCATGGGCAATGATTGAAAAAAATTTGTCTTTGGTAGCAATCAGCTCCTGAAGTGTTTTGCTTTGTGCCTGAAGCGTTTTGCTTTGTTTGTAAAGTTTAAGGTGTGTGTTTACCCTTGCCAGAACCTCCTCAGCCTTGAAAGGCTTGGTAATAAAATCGACTCCACCTGACTTAAGGGCTTTTACAATGTCATTCGTGTCATTCAGGGCACTGATAAAAATGACAGGTATTTCATTGAGGTTTTTATCCTCCTTTAACCTCCTGCATACCTCGAAGCCATCCATATCGGGCATCATGATATCCAAAAGAATGAGATCCGGTTTCTCTTTTTCGGCAGCCTGCAAAGCCAGAATCCCGTTAGGTACAGGCCTTACTTTATAGTTTTCCCTTTTAAGAATAAAACCCAGAATTTTCAAATTTGCCGGAACATCATCGACAATGAGAATATTAGAGATTTCTTCGTTGATCTGATTATCATTGCTCATCATTTTTTCTCCTTTCTGCGTAAAATTTCCTGCAATTGATCGTAATCATAATTTAAGGCCAGATCTAAAAGTGTGCCGGCAAGCTCTGAATGATCAGTTTCAATATTTTTAATAAGTTGTACCAACAGGTCTAAATCGGCTACATCAAGCGCATTCTGCATTTTCAACAACAAACTGCCGGGCAAATTTGAAATATCCAGAGTCATTGTATCTTTGTCATTGCCATACTTTTTAGGAGACTCAGGATTGGCCATTTCATAAATGTATTTAATTCCAAGGATTTTCCCGATGGTGTTGAACAGTTCGTTTTCTCTGAATGGTTTTCTGATATATCCTTCCATGCCTAGTGAACCAATCTTTTTCAGTTCATCTTCAAAAGTACTGGCCGTAAGTGCTACGACCGGCGTCTTCATCCCTTTTTCTGTAGTCTTGATTCGACGAGTTGCCTCATAGCCATCCATAATTGGCATGCGCATGTCCATCAGAATGAGATGGGGATTCCAGGTCTCAAATTTTTGAATCGCATCCACACCGTTTACGGCTTCATTGGTCTCAAATCCGACCAATTTTAGCAAGTTTACCGCTACTTTCAGATTATCCGATTTATCGTCCACAACCAATATCCGGAAGGGTGATTCATTGTTTTCGATGCCGATTACGCCATTTGGAGAGCTCTTTTCGATGGCATCCGAATCCCCCTCTTGTATCTCTACCTGAAAAGTAAAAACAGAACCCTTCCCCAGTTCACTGGAGACAGTGATATCTCCCCCCATCAGAATGGCCAATTCGCGGCTTAAGGCAAGTCCTAACCCGGTGCCACTACCCTTGTTGATGCCTGAACTTGTCTGCTCGAAATGTTTAAAGAGTTTTTCTATTTCATCCTGAGCGATTCCGGTACCGGAATCCTGGATTTCGACCACAAGCATGTTTTTTTGCCCTTCTAACTTGTCAACACGTGATCTGACTGCGATACCCCCTTCGTCTGTGAATTTTAGCGCATTCCCGATTAGGTTGACAAAAATCTGACGTAATTTGCTTTCGTCAACAAAAATATAGCGGGGAAGATCGGCAGATTTCTCATACAGAAACTGTAGCCTTTTTGATTGGATGCGTTCCTTGAATATCATCTGAATGTCGTCAAGCATCGTGTGCAAATCAACATTTACCGGATTCAGAACAACTCGTCCAGCCTCAATTTTGGACAGTTCCAAAATATCATTGATGAGTGCCAAAAGATGTTCACCTGCATGAATGATAGAAAGGTTGTATTCTTTTTGCAGATCTGACAATAATTTATCCCGGTTCATTAACTGCGAAAATCCTATGATCGCGTTTAAAGGTGTTCGAATCTCGTGAGACATATTCGCCAGAAATATACTCTTAAACTTGTTGGCCATTTCGGCTTCCTGTTTGGCTTTTATCAGCGCCTGTTCTGCCAGTCTGCGATTGGTGATATCACGTCCAATGCCAACGAGACCTGAAATATTCCCATTTTTATCTTTCAATGGAATTTTGGAGGTCAGTTGCCATTGCTTCTGTCCATCTTTAAGAACTACAAATTCCTCCCGGTTAAGTAGCGGCTGGCCTGACTGCAGGACAAGTTGATCGTCGGCAAAGAATCCCTCAGCAAGTTCTTTTGGATGAAGATCGAAATCTGTTTTCCCCAATATTTCTGCTTCTGTTTTTACCCCGCAGTGACGCATATCGGTCCGGTTGGAAAGTGTTTTGCGCAAGGCCAGGTCCTTGCTGTAGATCGAATCGGGGATATTATCAATCACCGTACGAAATAACAATCTTTCATTTCGTAGCTCTTCGTCCACCATTTTACGCTCAATGGTAATGGCTATTTTGCTGCCAACAGAATATAGAAACTGAATATCCTCTTTGGTATAGATGTTCTCTTTTTCGTAATGTTGAAGGACCAAAACTCCAATTGTTTTAGAGGGTGTTTTCAAGGGTACACCTATCCACGATGGAGACGGAGACCCTACCAGGACAGCCTCATTCTGATCTTTGAGCTGTTGAAATACTTCCGGTGTCAGCAATAGTGGTTTACCGCTACGAAAAACATAGGCAGAACAACTATTTCGCATTGACAGAGGTTCAGGGGTCTGATCGTACTGATCGATAAAATAGGGAAAGCTAAAAAGTCCGCTTTTCTGATCATAAATTGCAACGAAGCAATTCTCTGCGTAGAGCACTTTCTTAAGCGAATGATGAATTAATTTCAGCAATTCATTCAGGTTCTCAGTTTCTGAAATTCCCTGAGTCATCTCAAAGATTACCTGTCGTTCCAGTTCGAGCTTCTTCTGTTTGCTAATATCTGTCGTAACACCAATAAGCGCCAACGGATTGTTGTTATAATCTCTTATAATAGAGGCAGATACGAATACAGAAAAGTCTGTGCCGTCTTTCTTCCGATTGAGTATTTCACCTTGCCAACCTCCTTCGAGCGTTGATGGCAGGATCACTTCAACCAATTCGCTGTTATTATTGGGTGAGCGAACCATGCTGATGTCTTTTCCTATCAATTCGTGCGCTTCATATTGATATGTGTTCAAAAAAGCATGGTTGACAAATATGATTTTGTTATCCATATCCGTGATACTCACGCATTCGCTGATACACCTGATCGCATGCACCTGCAAAGACTCAAGATGTTCCTGGCTATCAGGATGGGTGGATACTGCCCGGGAATTGTATTTTTCTTTTAATTTCTCTAACTCTTTGATTTGCTTTTCGTTCGGCTTCACTGTATCACTCTTTAAATGACTATTTAAAATCAACAGACAGCAGGCCTGATCCTGAGGGAATGGCAATTCTTCACATAAGTTTCCGAATATAACAGAAAAATTTCATATAGCCATCCCAAAGGAATATGTTTATAAAGGATCTCAATTCAAAAGTGAACAGTTAACTTGTTTTCTTTCAGGATGTTCCATGCCTTTACAAAGCTATTTTCATCCCTGATAGTAACATTATTTTTTCGAAGTATCTTTTTGGCCATTTTTTGATCAGACGAATCGAAAATAGATTGGAGTGAATTCTTTGATATTTTGATCAGCTTGTAGCCTTTCTTTTTGCTGAACATGAAGTAATTATAGGCTTCCTGGTAGGAGATGTTCTTCTCTTTTCCAACTTCCCCGTAAATCGAACAAGTCAGCAAGAGCACTTTTCTATGAACAAGCAGTGTAACATCACCATCGCTCAATACTTCGAAAAAACGATTTCCGGGCATCGGTCCGTCGTAGGTTTGCTGACGAAATGTATGTATGGCTCCTCTTTCATCCGTCATGGAAAAACCCTTTATGCTCACTTTATCTACAATAATCTGTGTATAAATATCTGTATTGTAATAGATTAGCTCATCCTGGTAAGAGCTGTAACGCAATTGTAGTCCGCTGATTGTTGTTCCATCGGTCATTTCGATGGATCCGGGCACGAAGCCATCACTCCAAAATGGGCTTCCCTGGTAGGTGGCGTAAGGGATAAACCTGGCACCTTTGATTTTTTCGCTGTTCCAATTTTTTGGCAGCACTTCCTGTGCCGATAGGGCGCTGGCTGCCAGCAGATTCAGGAGTATCAATATAATAGGGATCCTTCTTTTCATGTTACTTAACTTCAAACAACTGTTCTTTGTAAAAAATCTGACCGTTTAAGTTCTTCCCTCTAAGAATCATCCTGTAATTTCCCCGGATATCTGAGGACTGAAAATCCATTTCGATGGTATTTTCCGGCTTGAGGGAAGGTTTCCAAAGCAACACCTGACGAAGATCCGGAATTTTGGAAGAATTTTCCGGAGGAGTAGTCAATATTGCACTTGGTTGAATAGCATCAAAGTTGAGTTTGATCAGATCGTTCGATTCCGGCAACCTGGAGTTATCAACATTTGTCGAATAGATGGCTACAACGCCTTGAAAGCATTGGTTTCCGAAGAATCGTTCGGTCTGACAAATATCAATGCGGTCGATCTCCCGGGTCCCCATCTCTTTGATAACATTGAGGTCTGTCACCGGAATGCCATTAAGCAAAACAAGTGGTTGTTCATTGAAGTAAGTGTTTCGCTGGAAGTTAAAGAGCTGCAAAGTTGGGATTCGGTTGTAAGTTCTGAATTTCACTTGCGGCAAAAGTTCACGCGAGATCTCTGCAAAATTCAAAAGGTCAATAAATTGTTTCGGGCGCACCACCCTGGTTGGTATACCATAGAATGGATATGGATCAGCTTTTTTGGCAGGCGCAGCTTGAATATTAAGCTCTTGCAAACCAAATATTTTTCGAAAATTTAGCGACTCAACATTTTTTGCCACACTTTTTTTAATCCCGGGAGAAAAATTACGGCTATCGCCGGATGGCACCGCATTCGTCAGGTTGTCGGAAGGGCTAAGCGTAATTTTAAGAAGCCTTTTTTTCTCTTTATCAACGCACTGAAGAACCACTGGAATTTTTCCGTAGATATTGTTTAATTGGAAATAGAAACGGCCATTTTCGCCGGTAGTGTAGTATTTAAACAGTGGAAGCGAATCAGGAATGGTAAGATAAACGAGGGCATTGTTGAAGGGTTTTTCCGTTTGCAAATCCGTTACAGTTCCCGAGATGATGATCCCTTCGTTGCCTGTCTCCCTGAAATATTTTGGATTTGATTCAGTAATAAATGTTGAGGTTTGGTATTCAGGAGTTATGGGAGCTATGCCAACCATCAGATTTCCTTCAATCTGAGACAGCAGATCTGCCCGGAAACGAATTTTTGTATGGCCTTTTTCTCCGGGTTTATATACTTTTTCAATACCCTCAAATTGAACCGCCGGAGTTAAGTTTTCTGTTAGTGGGATGATGCCGCTCTGCCGCAGAACTGAAATGGATTCGGACATTCCCGAGAACCTGTTCGAGATAAAGAGCTCTTTCACTGTTTGGGTGATACTTATTCTGGAGGTTGTACGCACCATGTAATTTCCTGAACTCAGCGTATCCTGAAGATGGATAAACCCATTGGCCTGATGGTTCAGCATCTCAAGGGATATGGCCGAAATGAGATGACCGTATTGATTGAAAAGATCAACATTGATAATTCCGGCGGGTTCGACGGATGGGGCATAAATTTTTACCAAAATATTTTCACCGCTCGTGTACAAATCACGGTCGGTAAAAAGAGCGAATCCTTCTTTCGTCTGTGATTTGCCTCCCAGGGCAACCAAAAGCATCAATATGGTCCAAAATTTTCTATACATAATTCCCATTTTCCCCTTATCTCATTTTCCCATCCTCACATCTTCCACTGCGTTTCCTCTCCTTCTTCAACCACTCGCCCCCTCTTCCCCTCACTAAGTCTCCCAGTCCCTTTTTCATTTTCACTCCCACCATCCCGGATGCTCATTAATCGTCTGACCATTATCCGGTATCGTAGGATAGCTGCTTATCTTCCTGATCACGGCGCTTCCTGCCGGATTTGAATCCGTAAACTGGACGAAATATCTATGCTGCTGATAGGAGGCCAGATCGAAGAACCCAAAGACAATCTTGGCTGGATCCGTTTTGCAGGTGATGTTTCCATACACCTGGGTCTGAACCGGATCGAAAAGGCTTCCATTGGCAGAAAACTGGTTGTTCAGCTTTTCATGGTAATCAAAGGAACTCCGGGAGGTACCAAATTGATCGAGGATGAAAATCCAGCCTGCTACACTGGCACCTGTTTGAATCAGATTGGTGGTGTTATATGGAAGCAGCATCAGCGGCTGCTTCTCAATTTTGCTGATCTGACTGAATTTCTTCGTTCCGGCAATGTTGTAAGTACTTTTATCATAAAGTGATTGCCATCCGTACATCGTTGGTGCCATAGGCGTATTTGGAATGACGTAAACCCATTCCATGATCGTCCTGGCAACAAATCTGTAATTCGAGAGCGCTGCTGTGACCAGGGCATCGGCATAAAGTTCCTGACCGGTTACCGTAACCGCCACCGGTACGCCACTGCTGTTGGATTGATACTCTTTTTTCTCAATGTGTCCGGTATAAAAATTGCTAAGCGTCGGAATAGGAGGCATGGGGAGAATCTCAGACTCGTAGGTGTCGCCGGCAAGGAAAATTTGCAGTTTATAGCTCTGTCCGGCAACCGGACTTTTTGAGAAAGTGAATTTTCCCGCACTGATTTCAGTACCCTGAAAGCTGTTGCCTCGGGTATCCATCAGTTTTACGGAAGCTCCTGTCACAGCTTCCGGTGCATTTACATCGTAGAAACCAGTTGACCTGGAAAGACGAACATAGCTCTGAGCCAGATCGTTGGTTATCAAAGCATCGACCACGAGCTCTCCTCCGGCATCTCTCATGGGTGGTTTATAGACCTCCTCACATGAGATGAAGCAGCTTACAATCACCAGAATACAGATCGTTTTTCTCAGCATCAGAATTTAAAGTTGTAGGTGACAGAAGGAACGGGAACGCCAATGATCGATAATTTATAGATGGCATATTGTGTCTTATTCTTATCCGGATTTTGCAGGGAAGCATCCTTTCGGTAAAAGACCGAATAGGGGTTTTTGCGACCATAAAGGTTGTAAACCGAGAAGGTCCAGCTTCCTTTCCATGAGCGTTTTCTCTTGAGATTTTCATCGATTGTGATCGCGACATCCATCCGGTGATAAGGAGGCATCCGGTAACTATTTCTATCCGAGAAATATACGACCTGATTTCCTCCGAGCAGGTATTTTTGCTCCGGCAGCGTGATGGGCCTGCCTGATGAGAAGACAAAATTGCCTGAAAAGCGCCATCGCCTGCTGATATGGTAATTTGATACCACTGAGAGGTCGTGCGGCTTGTCGTAGATGGAAGGATAGTAGGCGCCTTTGTTGATTTTCTCCTCAGGGAGTAGTCCATTGGCTTTCTGGAGCGTGCGTGAAAAGGTATAGCTGATCCAGCCGTTCAATTTCCCGGTACTCTTTTTGGCCATCAGTTCCAGTCCGTAAGAGTAGCCGCTTGCAGGAAGGTAGTCGGTTTCGAGATGGGTGTTCATCAGGAGAAGTGCCCCGTTTTTGTATTCAGGCAGATTCTGAAGTTTCTTGTAGTATGCCTCTGCCGAGAACTCGAAATTCCCTTTTGCTGGTGTCTTGAAGAAGCCAAAAGCGACCTGGTCATTGATCAGGGGAGCGAGATAAGTTCCGGCAGATTTCCAGTAATCGGCGGGAGATATAACGGCGGTATTGGAAATCTGACTGATAAACTGGTGGGTGCGCTGGTAGTTTAGACGTAGTGATCCGCCGTTAGGGAGCATAAATTTGAGGGCCAGCCGTGGCTCAGGTGCCAGGTAAGATTTGATGACCTCACCCGATATAAAGAGGGTCGAGTCCACGATGGAGTGGGTACTTTTCGGAACTCCATCGGCATAATTGTACACCAGTCCGGGTCCGAAGTTGAAAAAGCCGGTGTACCGAAATCCGATACTAACGGACATCTTCTCCGTCAAATCGAAGTTGTCATCCGCAAAAAGTGCCACCTCGTCCGACTGCTCCTTCTGCATCGAGGATTTGAAGACATTGGAATTGGTCTGTGTGGGAGCAATTTCACCCGGATTGATCCGGTAACTGATGGCTTGCAATCCGGCACTGATATGATGTTTCTCATTGGGATAGTAGAGCAGGTTGTACTTGAGGCTCCCATACCGGATACCGGATTTCAGGGTATAATCATCCAGCGGCAGATAAGGGTCTTTCTGATCCACTTTTAGATCGTATTTTGAGTAGGCCAGCGTCAATTGTGAGATAATTTTGTCGGTAAGGTTCAGCTTCCAGTTGAGCGAACCGAGGGTATTTGCATAGCGGTAGAGCGTGCTGGTATTGAGATTAAAAACATCGGAACTGATGTATCCGGTTAATTTCAGGTGATTCTTCGGACTTAATTCAATTGTCGCCGTGCCATTCAGGTCGTAAAAATGCGCAACGCTGTTCATGAATACAGGGTTTTTGGTTTTCTGCAGCAGCCAGTCAGAGTAGGTACTCCTTCCGCCAACCATGAATGAACTTTTCTTTTTTTTCGCGAAGGGCCCTTCGACAGAAAGGCGGCTGTTAATAAGGCCTATGCCACCATTGATGCTCAGATATTTATTGGTGCCGTCCTTGAGTTGAATCTCCATAACGGAGGAGGTTCGTTCTCCGAAAGAGGCTGGCATCCCGCCTTTGAACAAAGTCACATCCGAGACAGCATCCTGGTTGACCATCGAAAAGAAACCAAAAAGATGGGTGGTATTAAAGAGGGGGGATCCGTTTACCAGGATGAGGTTTTGATCCGTATTTCCACCGCGAACATTGAACCCGGACGACATCTCGCCCACACTTTGAACGCCCGGCATCATCACCATGCCTTTGATTAAATCGGCTTCTCCCATCAGGACCGGCAGCTCCTTGATGGAAACCGCACTCATCCTGATCATGCTCATTTGGGCCTTTGAAGCCCGTTTGTTGTCGCCCATGATCGTGACTTCTTCAATCTGTTGGGTCTTTTCAAATATTTCAAGATCGGCGTTTCCATCCTGAATGAGCTGAATCCTGAGGTTTTTATTTTCGAAATTCATAAAGGAGATTCTGAGGTTCAACTCTCCGGTAGGCAACTCGATGGCGTATTTTCCTTTCGCATCCGAAACCACCCCGGTTTTCGTTTCAGGATTGTAGACAACTGCTCCGGGTAGCGGATCACCGGTTTTGCCGTCGAGGACTTTCCCCTGAAGTTTGGCCCTTTTGTTTTGTACCTGGTTCAGCGGATCACCTATGACAATCAATTGCGATTCGTTGCGGCCTACCACTATGTTTCCGTCCGTGCTTTTGGGATAGACGAACACCATATCCTGATCGAAGAACCTGAAATTTAATTCTTTGTCGGTAAGTATCCGGTTCAATACCAGGGTAATCGGAATGTTTTTGAACGTTCCGTTGACCACCGAAGATCTTATCCACTCTTCCTTGTAAAAAATTTTGATGCCACATACTTCTTCCAGGTAGCTGAAAAAATCTGCAAGGGGGGTCTGATTAAATGTTCCGGTGATTTTTATCTCCTGAATCTCCTGCGATTGTGTTGTTTTAGTCGAAAGGATTATTAAAATTAGAAGAACAACAATCCTGAAAAAAGGTGTAATTTGAATTTTTTTCAAAACAGGATTTGTCTTTAGGAGGATAACTTCCGGATTAGCTCAGGTAAAGGTAGGAATTGTTTTTAGAAAATGATTAAATCAGCTGATTTATAATGGTTGCCTCATTAATAGACTGCCTAAGAACAATTCATTGGGTTTGATAAATTTCCGTTCGTTCTTCATCAAGGCCATGTGATTCGAAACACTATTCCCAGATTAATAAGACCACTTTCGATTCTTCAGGATTTAAAGAGATCTTCGTGAATCCTTTCAATTCTTTTATAGCTCTCGAAACAGTGGCCACGGGATCAGAAATATACATTTGGACAACTTCTTCGCCGGCACCTTCTGCTACTCGTCCCCAGCGCGGATCACGGGCAATATCAACCATAGGGGAATAGGTCCAGCAGATACCACCGGCACTGGCTTCTATGGCAGCAATGCGTGCACTTTTTTCAATCATTCCGAGATCCCAGGTAGCTGCCAGACCCAGTGGAATAGGGAATATCGTTTTGTAACCATGGATCACATCGACTCCAATTAATACCGGAATCTTTAGGCGAGATTCCTATGCTGCCGTCTGAATTTTTCTTATCTCATCAGGTGAGAAATCGCCGGTAGCTCCAATTTGACCTTTTCGTATCAGATCTTCCATTCCTCCACCGCCACCCAGCACGGCACCCATATTCCCGGAGGAGAGGTTTAACTGTCCCAGCTTTTCTTCGAGGGTCATTTTTCCCATGAGCCCGGTCACCAACGCATCCATCTTTGCATTTTATCCAAAGACGGAGACAACAAACAAAAGAAAAAGAGTCAATAATTTAAGTGTCTTCAAGGTTAAATGTTTTGATTACTTGTTCTTATATTTCGAAACCCTGGTATCATTGATTACACCACTCCAGTTTAACCCAAAGGCAAAATCATATGTATTGCCTTCTGAATCTGCGTAGCATTTCATGTCGCGGGGCACATCCTCCGATTGTTCTTCGACAGTTTTCATATCGGCCGGCATCTGAAAAGGCAGCAGAGCCGAGGGTTCTGAAGCACCGCTTAGGACATCAAGCAGCGCCTGATCCTGCACCCCCATGTGAATCAAGATGGCATTTGCATCTTTCTCAATCTCCGAGAAAACCATTGGATTCGACACTTTGACGATTACGACAACAGGTTTTCCTGCCATTTTTGCTTTGGTTTCCAGAACCGTTTTCATGTCCTGAATATTGGCAGCAATGGCAGTTTTCCCTTTGTAGGAACGGTTTGTGAAATTTTCAAATGGGCTACCACCCGCAAGGCTGGTTTCTCTGGCAAATTCGGCTTTGTAAGGACCATATTGCAAGCTGATGGGGAGGTAACCATTCCCTTTTTTCTTCACATCATCCTGCGAATAGCCAACTCCGCTTTTGGGGCTATCGATGCAAACCAGCGCAAAATCTGCCTCTTCCGGTTTTTCTACCAGCTGGAAATATTTTTGGACGATTACCGGATTCATGGCAACTGTCCAGGACTCGGGAGTCTCGACGCCAAACCAGTTTCGTCCGGCAGGAACCAGTTTTTTTGGAATATAAACCTTCAGCTGTTTTTTAAGAGGCAAAACTTTCCGGCTGTTTTTCAAAAGCACAACAGAGCGTAACTGGGCTTCATAACCGGCCTTCATAAAGTCAGGATTGCCGACAGTTTTTTCTGTTTCGGCGACATCCAGGTATGGATTTTCGAACAATCCCACTCTGAATATATTGCGCAGCATACGGATGGCCGATTGCTCAAACCTCTTGCGCATAGCGGGTTCTCCGTGCTTTGCGATGCCCATTTTCCAGGCCTCCAGCACTGGTCCCATTTCGTTGTTTC
Source organism: Bacteroidia bacterium (assembly GCA_025358395.1). The sequence goes on along the minus strand of JANYJT010000186.1, from coordinate 7,536 downwards.
CACCAAACTGATCTACCCCGGCTTCGATGGCCTTGAAATGACGTTCGGCCTCAGTCATTTTCTCCACACCCCAGCATTTTCCCTGAAACTGGTCGACCGCCTTCACATCTTTGGTAATCATCCAGTCTGTGCATACCACGCCATCGTACCCATACTTGCCGCGAAGCAGGTCGGTAATCAGGTATTTGTTGTAGCTGTTGCCGACATTTTCGCCGTTCACAGTATCCTGATTGAAGGAAATTGTGTAGTAGGGCATTACCGCGGAGGCTGTTCCGGTAGAGCCTTCCAGTTTGAAAGCCCCTTCGGTGAAAGGCTTGAGATGATCTTTCAGATTTTTCCCCGGATAGACTGCATAGGCACCATAGCCAAAATGACCATCCCGGCCTCCCTCTTCAGGACCGCCGCCGGGCCAGTGTTTCACCATGGCATTGACGCTCTTGTACCCCCAGCCACCTGCAATTTCAGCAGATCCTGAAGATGTCTGAAAGCCATCCACATAAGCCCTTGCCATATCTGCTGTCAGAGTTGGATCTTCTCCCATCGTTCCATCGAAGCGGCTCCAGCGGGGTTCTGTACCCAGATCGATCTGTGGTGAAAGGGCTGTAGCAATTCCCAGGGCACGGTATTCAGCGGATGCGATCTCCCCGAATTTTTTCATCAGTTGCGGATCAAAGGTTGCAGCAATACCAAGAGTGCCCGGCCACATCGAAATTTTTCCACCTGCTCCGGCATTGAATTCGGCATATGAATCGCTGCCATGCCGTGGGTCAGAACTGTTGTTGACCGGGATGCCCAGTCCCAATCCTTCTACCAAAGCCTGTGCATTGTTGTTCCATTTGGCCGAAATCCCCGGACTTTCCACAGAAGTTATCAGCACATGGCGGAGGTTGTCGTTGGTCAGAAATGTCTTTTGCTGATCAGACAAGTCACTCGCCACTGCGCCACTCTCTTTAAATGCTTTTGTGTGATAGGTTCCGCCAAAACGGCCTGCTCCCATAACCGGAATCGCCTGATGAGCGCTGTAGAGCATGAGTCCTGCCATCTGCTCGACTGTCATTTGAGAGGCCAGATCTTTGGCTCTGACCTCCACCGGCAGTCGCCAGTCTTCGTAGGCATCCAGCCGCCCGTTTTTGTTGAGGTCCTTGAAGGCCAGACGGTCTACTGTCAGGATTTTAATCCCCGAAACAGGCGAATAACCAAGTGACTGTCCGCCTTCGTTTTTGACCAGTTTAAAAGCTTCTTTGTCCGTTTCTGTCCACTTTGAGGTACAACCAAAACCGAACAATAATATGGCCATTAAGGCGCTTGCTCCTGTTTTTACAAAGTTCTTCATCTGTACTTATTAATCAATTTTATTTTGCCACCAGCTTATTGATCTCCCTTAAAGGAACCAGTGCTTTCGTTACTTTTCCGGCGGAAAGTTCCCTGGCAATTCTGAAGGCGGCGGCCTGTTTTATTTTCAGGGATGAGGCTCCAATCTTCAGGTTGTAGGTTCCGGCTTCTGCTATCCAGGATGAGGTAGCTTCCTCGAATGAGGCAAAATCCCCGGCTACGATATTGAAGCTCATGTTCTGTGTTTCACCTGGTTTCAGCAATTTGGTTTTTCCATAAGCCGTCAGTGACTCAATAGGTTTGTTCAGTTTACCCTTTGGAGAACCTATGTAAAGCTGAACCACTTCACGACCGGCAACTTCCCCACTGTTTTTTACCGAGACAGAGACAGTTAGCTGACCCCTGAATTCAGGACTGCTCAGTTTCAAATTTGAATAATCAAATTTTGTATAGGACAATCCATATCCAAATTCGTATGCGACAGGCACTTTGAAGGTGTTGTAATAACGGTAGCCAACATAGATATCATCTTCATAAATCAACTCCCACGGCACCCGGCGCATAAAAGAAAATCCTGAAAGATCTGGTGCTGCATCTTTTTTGCCGGATTTTTCGGCTACTCCGGGAAAATTCTTCGAGGAGGGTGTATCTGAATAAGAAAGAGGGAAAGTAACCGCCAGTTTCCCGGATGGATTGACTTCTCCACTCAGAACATCTGCCACAGAGTTTCCTCCCTCCTGACCGGGTTGCCAGGCGACCAGAATAGCATCGGGAAGCTTGCTCCAGCTTGCTACTTCAACTACGCCGGGAATGTTCAACACAACAATGGCTTTTTTACCTTTGGCATGAAAGGCATTAGTAACATTTTTGATCATCTCCTTTTCGGTGGGAGTCAATTGGAAATCACCTTCCGTATTGGTTCGGTCCCGGCCCTCCCCTGCATTTCGGCCAATGGTGATCAGAGCCATATCGCCCTTTTCGGCCATTTTTTTGGCAAGTTCAGGCGTTACCGGCATTTCGTCAACAGGCTCTTTTGCACCCATCATCGCGGCCAGGAAATTTTTCGGCTTACCTGGTTTAGCGCGCGATTCTTTGATATAACGCTGGTAGGTTGAAGACAAATCTGCATCCGGTGAGTATCCGTTGTTGGTCAGACCTTCCATCAGTGAAATGGTGTAAGCTTCGTTGACATCACCACTGCCTGTGCCACCCGAAACCAATTCGTAGGATGCATTTCCAAATGCTGCTATTTTTTTAACGGGGGAAGGTATCGGAAGGGCATTTTTTCTGTTCTCAAGCAGCACCATGCCGTCTGTAGCCGCCTGACGCGTGATAGCCGCGTGGGCTTTTAAATCCGGTGAATTGGAATAGGCGTATTTGTTGTAACGAGGAGCTTTCAACATGATATTCAAGATACGGCTCACATTCAGATCGAGTACTTTTTCATCGAGTTTTCCGCTTTTGACCGCTTCAATCAGTTCGCTGAATTGTTTCGGCGAGCCAGGTTGTATCATGTCATTGCCGGCCTTCATCTGGGCCACGACATCGCTGCCACCTCCCCAGTCGGTCATCACATAACCTTTAAAACCCCAGTCATTGCGGAGAATTTTGGTCAGCAAATCGTTGCTTTCGGAGGTATATGTTCCGTTGATCTTGTTGTAGGAAGACATGATGGTCCAGGGCTGCGACTCTTTCACGGTAATTTCGAATCCTTTCAGATAGATTTCGCGCAAGGCACGTTCGCTGACGATGGTATTGACAGAATTGCGGTTTGTCTCTGAATTGTTCGCCGCGAAATGTTTGACAGAAGTTCCGACACCATTCGATTGTATCCCCCGAACCATGGCAGCGGCAGTTTTTCCTGCTACCAGCGGATCTTCGGAATAGTACTCAAAGTTACGGCCGCAAAGCGGATCGCGCTGGATGTTCATGGCCGGAGCGAGCAAAATATCAGATCCGTACTCCTTGACTTCGGTTCCCATGGCTTTCCCAACGTTGTAAACCAGCTCTGTATCCCAGGTCGAAGCAAGTGCTGTCCCTACCGGGAATGCTGTGCAATAGAAGGTTCTGGTCTCGTCTTCGCGTATTGGCTGGATGCGCAATCCGGCAGGTCCATCGGTTAAGACCTGAGAAGCAATGCCTAACGATGGAAATTCAGAGGTAAAGCCTGCTGCTCCCGGCAGATATTTCCTTATTTTTTTGACCATGGTCACGTAGGCAGAATCTTTTGAATCGATCTCTCCGTTTAATCCCGGAGGCATTTTCTTTTTGATAGAATCCGGCAGTTCAAAAAACATCCCGGTGCCAACCACCAGCTCCGCTTTCTGCTCGAGGGTCATTTTTGAAAGGATGCTTTGGATTTTTGCCTGATTGGATGATCCCTCTTTTGCAGACGGATTTTGAGCCTTTGCTGAACTGAATATGAGCAGCAGTGCAATAAACAGGATGCCCGGCTTGTGTGGAATTTTCATTTGATTTTTATTTGAAATTAATAGTTGAGTAGTTTTAGAATTTCGTTATTGACAAATCGTCTGCTATTTAATATGTTCAGGATCATAAACAATTTTGGCCGGTCCGTTTGTGGCAATCATCGGATTGTCGCAACCGATGCTTACTTTGGTGGTGAAAGGGATGGCGCTCTTGTCGGTTCCGTTGTCGAGCGATTCGGCCAGTTTGCGCATGGCCGGCAGGTACTCAGAAGTAAGGGCTTTTTTTACATGTGGATAGTGGCCACAGTAAATTTTGGTAATGCCCCCGGCCATCAGTTTCTCCATTTTTTTACATGAATTGATGTAAGTTTTCATGGTCGCAAAAGGTCTAAGCTGAAGCCACACCTGACCAGATCCGAAGGCGTCCCCGGAGTAGCAACTGCCTGCTTTTCTGTCGAGCAGGACAATCGACCCGGGCGTATGTGCAGGCATATGGCTTACTTCAATTTTCCTGCCGCCGAGATCGAAAATCCGGCCATCGCTGACAAAATGCACTTTGCCTTTGTAAGGTTTTACGCGACTCATCAGCACTGTATCTGCGGCATGGAAATAGATCTCTCCAAACTGATCCATATTTCCGGCATGATCGCCGTGCATATGTGTAATCACCACAATTAATGGCTTCTGCGTAATCTTGCGAACCACCTCATCCAGCTTTTCACATTTGGTACCGGTGTCGATGAGCATCGCTTTTTCGGTCCCCTCAATAATGTACATCGAAGTCTTGTCGGTGGTTTCGATCACCCAAACATGGTCTTCAAGTTGCGAAATCTCCAGATCGTTGTTCTTAAACACCTGCGCCGAAGCGGTGAATCCGCCAGCCAGCAAACACAAGGAAATCAGGAAGAAGTTAATTTTTTTCATTTAATTGAACTGGTTTAGAATTTGTAAAATAAACTGACACAGAGGAATTATTATTCTTTTATTTGAATTCGTATTGGGATAAATATTTTGTCAATTTAAAGTTTCAAGTTCGGGAAGTACAAGTTCGCAGAGAGGAAAATCGCTTGCGATTTTCAATCTCAGTGTCACTCCCTTTTTCTCTCAATCAAATTTCAAAAGGATGCAAATTTTGATGCCAAAAGAAACCTCGATCAAGTATAATTCAATCCTCTGTGTAATTTTTTCACTTAAAAAGCAGCGGCACAAATTCCGACAAATAAACTCTCCAATTGGTCCAGGTATGGCCGCCTTCGCTTTCACGGTAGGTATATTTCATGCCCATTCCATCGAGTTTCGCGCGGTAATCGGTCACATTTTTATAGAGGAAATCTGTTTTCCCAATGCCAATCCAATAGAGTTTGTACCCATTTTTCAGCTGGGTTTTCAGGGAAGCGTCAATATTTTCGTAAACTTTTGACGTGGCTTTTTCGTTGGGGACAATGGCAGCACTAAACAATCCTACGTAATCAAAAGTGTTGGGATAGAAATGTGAGATGTGCAGGGAATGAAACCCGCCCATCGACAATCCGGCGATAGCCCGGCCGGATTTCTCTGCCTTTACGCGATAATTGCTTTCGACAAATTTGATCACATCTGAGAATGTCTCTTCAAACTTGCCGTCCATCGTATTGGGAAGTTGGAAGCTCGGTTTGTACATATTGAGACTCGATTCGCCGGGGGCGGCTTCCTGCGCTACATTTCCGTTTGTCATGACTACGATCATCGGTTTGGCTTTTCCCTGGGCGATCAGGTTATCAAGAATTTGCGAGGTACGGCCAAGGGCAATCCAGGCCTCCTCATCGCCACCCATGCCATGAAGCAGATAGAGCACCGGCAATTTTTCCTTTCCGGTTTCGTAACCGGAAGGGGTATAAATGGTTATTCTGCGGGTCATCTTGTTGCCGGGAGAGTCATACCAGCGGCGGGTCACCGTTCCATGAGGGACGGCATTAACCTTGTATAAATCACCCTTGCCGCCTCCAACGATAAAAACATTGGTAACGGTGGCCACATCCCGGATCACGTAAACATTGTTCGGATCGGTCGTTTTTATGCCGTCCACGTTAAAGGAGTAGCTATACAAATCGGAAGTCAGGGCAGCAGTTGTATAGCTCCAGATTCCCTTGTCGTCTTTGGTCATGGCTTCGGAGCCCGGCGTCCAGCCTTGTGCCGGCATCCAGTCGCCCGAAATTTTAACGGCTTTGGCATCCGGTGCCTGAAACCTGAAAATAATGGAATTGTCCTCTTTTACTTCGGGAGAGACAATGCCCGGGGCACCCCATAATGCCTGTTGCGCCTCTAAATTCATGCTGCCAAGTGTCATAAGAAAAACGAAAAAAACGAGTAGATTTTTCATGTGATATTTGTTTGATTTAGCTTTTTTTAGTATCATTGCGTCAAATCGACACAATAATAATCTTTTTCTTTGGTAAAACAAAAACAGAAGCAGATTTAGCCCCTTTTCTGCTGTAAAACATCAAATTGTCGTGAGTCAAAACCCACAATCTTACCAGGATCAATTTCTGAGCCATCTTTCGCTCGACTGTGTCGTGTTTGGTTTTCATGACTCACAGCTGAAGGTCCTGCTCTTGCGGATGAAGAAAACGAGGGAGTGGGCATTGCCGGGAGGGTTTGTAAAAATGGATGAATCGTTTGAAGTAGCGGCATCCAGGGTACTGAAGGAGCGAACAGGTTTGGTTGATATTTTTTTGAAGCAATTTAAAGTCTTCAGTGAACCGCATCGTGCCGACAAGAATCCTGCTATTCAGGATCTTGTGGAGAATAGGGACGATGCAGGCCTTGAATGGTTCGACCAGCGTTTTATCTCGGTAGGTTTTTACGCCCTTGTCGACTTTTCGCAGGCTGAACCGACCCACGATCTTTTCTCCGACCTTTGCAGTTGGAAACCATTGGAAGAAGCGGCCGATTTGATGCTGGATCACAATCAGATCCTGAACCATGCGCTCGAAACGCTGCGTTCACAGTTGAATTATCAACCCATTGGCTACAATCTTTTACCGGAAAGGTTTACGATGCCGGAGTTGCATAAAATGTACGAAACCATTCTGGGGAAGCCGCTCGACCGAAGAAATTTTCAGCGCAGAGTGCTTTCCTACGGTATTCTCAATAAGTTGGAGGAGCGTAAAACCGGGGGAGCGCACAAAGCTCCTTACCTGTACGAGTTCAATCCGGATAACTACCGGAAAGCCCTGCAAGAAGGATTGTACGGGGGATGGTAGTCGTTGGCTTGAGAAAACTAACCGCGAAGGGCCGAAAAGAAAATTGGTGACAAACTCAGCGGTTCTCTGCGTAAAACTCTGCGGCTCTCTGCGGTTAATTCTTTTGCATTTAACATCGGAATCAAAATTTTCATAAATATTGTTTTATTTATTACCTTGCTAACCGTAAGAGGTTCTCTTTGATCCGGCTGACTTTTTCGAATATCCAAACTAATCCTGTATGCTATGAAGTTGCATCTTAAAATTGTGAATGAACGGTTCTTAATTACCGTTTTGCGCATGGCCATTGGCTGGCATTTTTTGTACGAAGGATGGACCAAAATTTTGATGGAGAACTGGAGCTCTTCCGGTTATTTGCTTCACACTTCCGGCTTCTTTTCGCCTTTTTACCATTGGCTGGCGAGTAGCCCTTTCCTGCTTCATGCCACCGATTACCTGAATATGTTTGGATTGACGTTAATAGGAATCGCACTCTTTATAGGGCTGTTCAGCAGTATCGCCTCGCTGGCAGGAGCTGTTTTGCTGACACTTTA
>JANYJT010000173.1 GCA_025358395.1 Bacteroidia bacterium | reverse complement strand
GGCCCACGCCTTGAATCTGCAGACCTGGGAGAAGATGGGCCTGGCCGAAGTTACCTCGAAGCCCTTCCATGCCGTCGTGTTCCCAAAGTCCAAGGCAGTCCACGAAGTTAAGCTTGGATTCGGACGCGGCACCGCCAGCATCCTCAAGCGGGACGGCCACCGCTGCCAGTACCTCGGTTGTACTAACAAAGGCACCACAGTCGACCACGTGATCCCCCGTTGCCAAGGCGGACTTTCCACTTGGGGCAACCTGGTGGCCGCATGCCAAAAGTGCAATTCAGCGAAAGGTGGCCGCACGCCAGCTCAGGCTGGCATGCAGCTCAAGAGCATGATCCGCTCGCAACGAGCGATCCTCCTCGACAAGCTGCATGAGCTTGCGGCATACAGGTATGAATAGAGAAGGCGGCCCTGTGCCGCCTTCTCGTTGTTTAGTCTTGGTGGGTACTTCTTGGAGGTAGGCTTGGTAGCCGAATCCAAAGAGTCTAGGCTTTTGGAAACCAGGGTGGACCCAATGCCCCAAGATTCAATAACCGTCAACCTCACGAAACAGATATTGATGGCAGCACCAGAGGGTGCTTTCTTGGTGAGCAACTGTATGAAGTCTCAGCAGGAATCTGTATTTGAGGAGGATGTATCCCCACTCGAGGACAGAGGAAAGCAATGGGTGCGGATAGTCGTATTGCAGGCGGATCAGAGGTTATGTCGGGTTTTTGAGAATCGGGGTAGTTACCAGACTTGGCTGACAAAAGTGATAGCGCTGCAGAAGGAATGAATCCGCGGGTGTATCGATATTTGGTCAGCCGACCTAAATCATTGACCGACAAGAATGTCGGCACTTGTGAGAGGGGCTTTCGGTGACAACAGTTCTTGTACGACTGGGTCTCCAGGCCAGTCACTAGGAAGTTGGTTTTCCAGGGCAGCCCGTAGAGGTGCTAGCCCCCCGAACAGCCGAACAGCTAACTCTTCGTTGAAGCGATATAGCCGCCCTTGGAATCCGTCGAAAGTATGAACGAGGACCATCGCGAGTTGGGGCAGACATGCTTTAGGGTCAATCTCAACCGCTCTTAGTAGAGTGGTCGCCATTGGGACCCATCTTTTCTTGGAGAACGGTAACTCTCCTTCGAAAACCAATTGTTTTCTCGCGATGGCATTGTTCAGTGTCCGTAATCGGTCGATCCCCCAAAGTAACCGCGAAAGTGCAGGAGGAGATTGCCCTTTTAATGCCCGAGCTAAGTCACGAGGTTTGCCAGCGAAGGTTTTACAGAATGAGATATAGAGTAGGGCCCGAGCCATGCGCCTCCGTGGTCCGATCAGATCTGTGCTTTCCATCCCGGCTACCACAAAGAAATAATCCAACTCACCTGCAAGCGTTAGATTTGTCTCAACTGCAAGCGGGATGGATCTCTTTAATAGAGGCCAGAGATCCTTATAAGAAAGAAGCTGAACCTTGGAGAATTCGACCCAAAGAAGCCAGAGGGTTTTGAGACCTGGCGCGATTCTTGAGCTCTCAACGTCACTCTCGATGTACCAGTCAAAAGCAGGAATTTCTCGGCACCGCCGATCCACATAATTATTAAACAGAGGGGGCATTCTGCCGGGGCGAAGGACCATGCGGAAGTCGAGAAGGGAATCTTTCAGTTCTTCTCGATCAATTAGGTCCAGCACCTGTTCGTCCTGTCCCTCAAGCAAAGTTCTCAGCAGCGGCTGGTCTTTCTCATATTCCTTCAGGATAGGTTCCTGAAGGAAGAGATCCCAATAGGTTTGATTTCGTAAGGTGCTTTTCGAGAAATTTTGGCTATTCGATACCTCACTTCGTCCAAAGAGGAATTCGGCGACTGCGACGTAGGCATTAATCTTTTGTGGGTCCTCTAGATGGGGCGTCAAGGCTTCTTCCAAGAACAGTTCAGGCTTCTTTTCATTACTACTTGTTGAGGAAACCAAGTAGGTAGAACCTGCAAGGAACACAGGCCGAGCCTCAATCAATGCGCGAAAGGCTACCGGGCTATCCGTTCTAGCAAGATTGGCTACTAGAAGGTGATCAAACGAAATCTCGCCTGGATATCGTTCCCAAAATTCCAAGCACCTGCGAAGCGCCATCTTGAAAAATCGTGGTGTCTCGCACAGCAATAGGACTGCTAAGTGAATTGGTAGAGGCAGAGACTTCCAAGCTGTCCGGACGTTTTGATAGCCTTCACGTGCACCTAATGGATCCAAATACTTTCTTAATTCTGGAGCCGGGTCGATTAGGCCGGGGAATAGTTCTCTGCAGCCTTGCCTGAAGAGATGTAAATGATGAGCCCTCAGATCAAACGAGAGCAACGGCATCTCTTCGATGTAACGAACTATCTTTTCTTGATCAAAGCTGAGATTTGCATCGGTTGTCGCAATCACGACAGTTATGGACGGCACTTGATCTAAGTAGTACAACAACGCCAGCAATGGCTGGATCTTCTCCCATCGTCGCCATGGCTTCTTGGATCCAGTAACGGCTCCGGAAAATCTTTCCAGATCATCAATCCACAGTACGAAACGATGTCCTGTTGTTTGTGCGATTTCATCCAATCGTTCAATACAGTCCTTCATCTCGGGGATTGTGTGAAGCTTGGAAGCAGAACTCAACCAACCTCCTGCAGCGTTCATCGCCTCAAGGTATTTCTTTGGGAGCCCCTGAAGGCTAAGAGTGTCGACCCATTTCGAGATCGCCTTGATCAACTCATTCAAAACACCTGCTACTACTGACTCTGAGTTTTTATAGGACCAAAGCTCCAACTGAATGAACTCACATCTTGGAAACGTCCAGGACAGTTCATCTTTAACCATTCGGCCTAGCGTCGATTTTCCTGAACCCATTTGACCGAGCACCATTACCGAAGAAGATTCCTTGCTTCTAAGCCTACGAGCAATACGCACGGCCATTGTTGCGTGTCCGAGACGATCGTCGAGACATGACGTTACAGGTGTATCTTTGAGAAGCCATAAGCGCAACTCTTCGAATGTCTTGAACTGGCAATCACTGGGAGAGTACGGATTTGGGATATCAGATCTAGAGAACCAAACCACGGGGTCATCGGCCCAAATCGAAAAGGATATGCCGGTTAAAGTCCCGATCACCAAGCATAAAAGAACCGGGTCAGTTTCGCCTCGACCGTGGATGAGTCCTACAAACCAAAATCCCATGGAAAGGACAACGGAAACGAAACGTAGACCACGCCCTTTTGCGACAACCCGCCTGCGCATATGTCGCCACTTGGATGTTTTCTTTTTTCGCAAAGCGAAAATTGGCTGCCATGCTGACACACTACTCACGATGCTTGTAATAGAACCAATACAGATCGCAGACAGCAATCTGTAGGTAGCGTCTGAATCGGGCGGGAGATTGAATACCTTGGAGAGCGGTGGATGATACCCGATTGCACTGAAAATGACTGATAGCCCTATCAGAGCACCTACCCAAAAGGGTGGGTAGCGATGGAGAGATCTCACATTAAGTGTTTTACGCCACGTATCTACTTGGTATGACCACCATGTAGGGCTAGTGGAATCAAATGGTCGATTTCGAAAAATCCATAGATTCAAGAACACGATAAATATGAACAGAGCTGAACAAGTCAAAGGACCGGAATCGACAATTGGTCCAAGCCGAGGAGGAACATAGGACCAGAGAAGAAGAAGAATTATCGCAGCGAATACACCAAGCCGCACAATGTCTAACCACCTACTAAGTATCAATCTTTGGCGGTCTGGG
>JANYJT010000166.1 GCA_025358395.1 Bacteroidia bacterium | reverse complement strand
GAATGAATTTTTTGAATTTTTTGCACGATCAATGAATACCTTCATATTCAAAGGCTCAATGGGCCGCATCTCAATACTGGCAGTGTAATTCTGGGTGCGGTACATATTTTTCATCAGGAGCGAACGGAAATATTCCGGTTCAAAAATGTTGAAATCCGTAAGCAACTCCTCTTCCCCGAAGTCTCTCTTCACATTCCGGTAGCCCAACTGAATTTTGAAATCTGCGAATCCTTTGGGATAAATCCTGAGCCACTCACCATGCCTGAATTGGCCATCTCTGGTTCCATAAGTAAAGTAATTTCCCAGAGCAAAATATTTGGAAAAACTGCGATTGGTCTCGAGTCCCAGACCGAGCTTGTATCCTTCATTAATATTGTATCCGAATAGATACATAAAATTGATGCTTACCGGTCCAATTGGGATTGTCCCGAGTGATAGGGCATGAATTAGTTTTACTTTCTGATATAATCTGGCCTTTGTCCCTAAGCTATCCAGATATTTATAAGTTGCTGAATCTTTTTTTGTTAGTGGAATATATCGAAAGCCTTTTGAGTCGAACAGGGAATCTTTTCTATTAGCAGAAACTGTCATCCCATATTTTGGAAATGATTTTGGATCGAGGGGGATATTCACAGATCTTTGGTAGAGGTAGGTGCGGCTGTTAGCTGTGATAGAGAGTTCTATTGGCTTACTTTTTTTTGACAGCGAATCCATGGGAACCGATGCAAACATATTAAAGTTGATGGCAGCATTCAATTCTGACGGGAACCATTGTTCAGTTTCGAGCCTGTCGTAATGCTGCCATATCGAGGCAGAGAGTTCTTTTTTCTCTTCTCTGGCAGGTTCTGCAATCACACTTTGAACAGCATAACCATGCGTATTGATGTGCAGAATTCCCTTTAATCCGTCGAAGTTCCGATCCTTAGCAGGATGAAACCGTATCAAAAAAGTCGTATCCTGATTGGTAATCTGAAGAGTATCTTCCAGCACGAATTCATAGTTTCGAAGGGCTGATTTGCTCACAGGAGACAGATAATTTTTGCTTAACAGCGAGAAATTTTCTCTGTAAATGGAAAAACTTTGAAGTTGTGTGGCCAGGAAGAAAAAGGCCTCTTTTTTTAATCCGGAGACCTTGGATGTAAGGATTTCTTCGTTCTCATGGTTTGGCTGAAGAAATTTCTTCTTACTTAAGGTCTCTATCAGCAGCATGTGGTTAGCCTCAAACCGTTGTTGCAGCTTCTCCAGTTCCCTTGGTGAGATTCTTTTCTTACCGCTCATTTTATTTTGAGACGGATCATCGGCAGATAGCCAAAATTTATGGTAGGAAGTATATTGGTAGCTTTCGAGGTTATCAGGATTATTTGCAGCCGCATGATCCAGAACTAACTGCATGATGCGGTAGGCCGGATCCTTCCTGGGATAAACCTCGATTGTACTTAGCAAGATGTCATCCGGAACAAGGTTGACGATCCATTTTGTTTCTTTGGGAATATCGACTTTCAGATTGAGGGGCTTGAACCCGATGTAGGAGAACTGAATCTGATGCACAGTGTCGGGGACAGAGAAATTTCCATCAATGTTACAAGTAGTTCCATTGTTGCCATGATCGAACCTCAGATAAACAAAGGGAAGGGGTGACTGGTCGGCCATGCTTTGCACACGGCCTTGTATAAAAGTTATTTGAGAATATCCGTTGAAAACGAATAGCAGGAGGGAAAGCAGAGAAAGAAAGTACAGATGCCGACTATTCTCCGTTCTCTTGAAGCTCATTTAAAGACTGGATTAATTGATCGCGGTACTTTCCGAATAAGAGGTTAAATCCCTTGTGAAAGATATAGAATATCGATCCAATTAACAAACAAAGCAGTACAAGCATGGAAAGTACAACTATGACAATGGCTACCGAGGAAGGATTTCCGTTGACGTGAATCGACTCAAAACCCTTACTCGCACCGACAAGAAAACCTAAACCAATGCCTGACATCAGGATGATCACAGCCAGGTAGAATTCCTTCTTGAAAGTATCTAAAAGCTTGAGTACTTTTTGAATGGCGCCTTTTAGATCCTGATTGGCAAGTGTTTGCAATTGCATTCTCCTGTACCTTATGATGAAAATCAAGATAGTCAGCATCAAAATAAAATTTACCAGCCACTCCAGCAGATTGATCCAAAGGGGGACTTCAAGATCCGCCTTCAAATTGGCAGGAAAGAGAAGATCGACCGGCAGAAATTGATCGGCAAGTGTAAAAATGAAGAATAGTACCAGGAACCATATCCCGAATTTTACACTGCGATCCAACCGGGATAAAATTCCCGTACTTCTTTTCTTTAATAGTTCATTGATAGAAGTGGCATCCAGAACTTTCTTCTGGATATTATTTGAAGTGGCCTCTTGCCATGCTTTTTTAAATTCGTTCAATTCCATCTAGTTACGCTCTCTGCTTTTAACATAGTACTCCAGTTTCTTCTTAATTCTATTCATCTTAACCCTTACATAGTTTTGAGAAATACCCGTGATCTCGGAAATTTCTTCATAAGGCTTATCTTCCAGATAGAGTAATATAATTGATTTTTCTATGCCTGTCAACTCATTAATTGCTTCATGCAGCAGGTTCAGATGCTCCTCTTTTTCATAATCGTATCCTTCATCTTCTAAAAGATAGAGCTCTTTTCCAATTTCGCTCTTTCTTCTGTTTTTTGCATCTTTCTTAAAATTGGTGATTGCTGTATTGATCGCCACACGGTACATCCATGTTGAGAATTTCGACTGTTCCCTGAATTTGTCGTAAGATTTCCACAATTGAATCACAATCTCCTGAAAAAGATCCTTGCGATCATCCTCATTGTCACAGTAGATCCTGGTGACTTTGTGGATAATCCCCTGATTTTGGGTGATATTTAGCAAAAAATCCTCTTTCACAGTTGTTAATTAGTCGTCCGGTGAGGGGGAAAATTACATGAATGGAAATTATTAACTAGTTCGAGCTCATTTTGAGCATGTTGACTTCGTCTTGTGTCAGGAAGCGCCATTTCCCGCGGGGGAGGTTTTTCTTGGTCAATCCGCAGAAATAGACCCTGTCGAGTTTCACGACCTTATATCCCAGGTGTTCAAAGATACGGCGTACAATTTTATTTTTTCCGGAATGGATCTCGATTCCTACCTGTTTCTTGTCTTCTTCGTCAGCATAACTGACAGAATCGGCAGCTACAAAGCCATCTTCCAGCGTTACCCCGTTGATGATTTCGTCCAGATGGGATTTGGTAACCTTTTGGTCCAGGTGGACATGGTAGATTTTTTTCCGGTTGTATTTGGGGTGTGTCAACCTTTTGGTAAGATCACCATCGTTGGTGAAAAGCAACAGACCGGTGGTATTTTTGTCCAGGCGACCAACAGGATAGATTCGCTCATAACAGGCATGCTGAACGAGGTCCATCACCGTTTTATCTGCATGGGGATCTTCAACGGTAGTGACAAATCCCTTTGGTTTGTTGAGTAAGACATATACTTTCTTTTCGATGGAAAGCAGTTTTCCATTGAAACTGACCGAGTCGCCGGTCCGGACTTTGTGTCCCATCTCTGCAACAATTTCTCCGTTGACAGTCACGCAGCCGGTCGCAATATAAGTGTCTGCCTCACGCCTGGAGCACATGCCGGAATTGGCAATAAATCGGTTCAGTCGGATGGTTCCGTCGTTGTTGGGCGCTTTGGTTACAGGTTTTCTTTTTTCCCGGTCGAGACTTTCAATCACATTGCGTTTGCCTAACTTGCCCCGCAGAACTTTGCCTTTCGGGCTAACAAAACTATCTGTTTCTGTCTCTTCAAAACGCTTGGCAACAGGCTTGTTGATAACATTCCGACGAAAAACATCGGAAGTTCTTTCCTTAAAAACTCTTTTGGGTTGGGTTGTCTCTGATTTGGCAGTTTCGGGTCTGGATTTGCCAATTCGTTTTCCTGCACCGGTTAAAGGCGGAATATCAATTTTCTTTCTGGCTTTGACCACCTCTTCGGGATAGGCAGTCCCCGTACGGATCACCTTTTTTGATCTTCCGGTCGTTCCGGAACCCTCTTCTTTTTTGATACGGGGTCTGCTCCCCGGACTACGTTTATCGACGGTACGCTTTGAATTGCGCTCCTGTCCTCTTTCTCGCTTCATGGTATTCAAGTAATTATACAATTCCGCTGCAAATTTCGCAAAAAAAACGGATAAAAAACAGTCGACCAATTCAATGCACGACAATACTTTGAAAAACGACTATATTTTAACAATTTTGTACACCTAAAACCGGAAACGATGAGTCTGATAAAATCAATTTCAGGAATAAGAGGAACGATAGGCGGTATTCCCGGCGAGGGATTGACTCCGCCGGATGTGGTAAAATTTACCGCAGCGTATGCAGCCTGGGTAATCGGACAGTACCCGGATGGTCTGAAACTTAAAATTGTTGTCGGCCGCGATGCCCGTATTTCAGGTTCAATGGTCAACAGTCTGGTTACCGGCACGCTGACAGGAATGGGATTGGATGTAACGGACATCGGACTGGCTACCACACCAACCACTGAGCTGGCCGTTGTTGCAGAGAAAGCCCAGGGAGGGATTATTCTGACGGCCAGCCACAACCCCAAACAATGGAATGCGCTCAAGCTGCTAAACAGTGATGGTGAGTTTCTCGATGATGCAGAAGGGAAGAAAATTCTGGCGCTTGCCGGGGCCAACGAGTTTAATTTTGCCACAGTCGAGAATCTGGGCAGGATCAGCTATGCCGATTATGCGGAATATCATATACAGAAAGTTCTGGCATTGAAGCTGGTAGATGTTGAAGCCATCCGGAAGGCCAATTTTTGTGTGGCCATTGATGCGGTCAATTCTGTCGGTGGACTGGTCGTACCTCATCTTTTGAGCGCACTTGGTGTCGCGAAGGTGGTCGGGATCAACTGTGACCCTACCGGGGATTTTGCCCATCAGCCGGAACCGCTGCCTGAAAATCTGGTAGATACCGCCGCGGAAATGCTGGAAAAGGAGGCCGACCTTTGCTTTGTGGTTGATCCTGATGTGGACAGATTAGCCATCATCAGCGAGGACGGTTCCATGTTCAACGAGGAGTACACACTGGTGGCAGTAGCCGATTATATTCTGGCCAACACGCCCGGAAATACGGTTTCGAATCTCTCTTCGTCCCGGGCATTGCTGGATATATCAGAGAAGTATGGCGTTAAATATACACCTTCAGCCGTAGGCGAAGTAAACGTAACCAAAGCAATGAAAGATACGGATGCCGTTATCGGCGGCGAAGGCAACGGTGGGATTATCTATCCTGAAAGCCATTATGGCAGGGATGCGCTGGTTGGAATTGGCCTGTTTTTGACGCATCTGGCTAAGAGCGGACTAAAATGTTCAGAGTTACGGGCACAATATCCCTCTTATTTTATGGCCAAGAAAAAGATCGAACTGCAACCGGGAATAGACCTGGAATCGGTGTTGGTGAAAATCAAAGATCTTTATGGAAAGGAAAAAATAACTGATGTAGATGGCGTCCGGATTGATTTTGACCGGGAGTGGGTACATTTGCGAAAATCAAATACCGAACCGATCATCCGCATTTATTCGGAGAGCAGTACCCTGGAGAAGGCTAATGCACTGGCCAACAATATCATCGAAAATGTCAAAAGATTAATTAATTAATTTTTTGTTAATCCTTGTCAGAAAATCACCCCTTTTTGATATTCTGGTATATTTTTGCATTCAATTTTTAATCAGGAAAATTCTTTAAAGGCAAAAACAAATTAACAATTAATACTAAAACAGATGAAAGTTACAGTTGTAGGAGCAGGGAATGTAGGTGCCACATGTGCAGACGTGCTGGCATCGCGTGAAATTGTAAATGAGGTGATTCTTCTGGACATCAAAGAAGGGATTGCTGAAGGAAAGGCGCTCGATATCTGGCAAAAAGCCCCGATCAACAGTTATGATACCAAAACCATTGGCGTTACGAACGATTATTCAAAGACTGCCAATTCGGACGTTGTGGTAATTACTTCCGGACTCCCCCGTAAACCAGGGATGAGCAGGGATGATCTGATTCAGGTCAATGCCGGAATCGTGAAATCTGTCACAGAGAACATCGTAAAATATTCGCCCAATACCATCCTGGTAATCGTTTCAAATCCATTGGATGTGATGACCTACCAGGCCCATGTAACCTCGGGATTTCCACGTGAGCGCGTCCTGGGTATGGCCGGTATCCTGGATACAGCCCGGTATCGTGCCTTCCTCTCTGATGAGCTGAATATCTCGCAAAAAGAGATTACCGCGATGTTGCTGGGAGGCCATGGTGATACGATGGTCCCGTTGACACGCTACACGACTGTTGGCGGTATCCCCGTTACGGAACTGGTTTCTGAAGAGCGGCTTGAGGCCATTGTTCAGCGCACCAAAGTAGGTGGCGGTGAACTGGTCAAGCTGATGGGAACTTCGGCATGGTATGCGCCGGGTGCAGCTGCAGCCCAGATGGTTGAAGCCATTGTTAAAGACCAGCGCAGGATTTTCCCTGTTTGTATTCAGCTGAAGGGCGAATATGGTATCGATAATTGTTACCTGGGTGTTCCTGTTGTGCTGGGCAAAAACGGCATCGAAAAGATCTTTGAACTGCAACTTAACGAAAAAGAGGCGGCGATGATGAAAGTTAGCGAAGGTCATGTTCGAGAGGTGATGGTAGTGCTTGATGAGCTGAATAAACAGTGAACAACGAATAGTGAACAACGAACAGTGAACAACGAAAAGTGAATAATGAAGCCGTTTCATCTTTTGGAGCGGCTTTTTACTTTTTCTCTATTCGGTTTTTACTGTTCACTAATCACTTTTTACCATGGAAAAAACGCGAAATATCCCCCTGGAGGTAGTCTTATTAGAAGAGGATACCATCCACTTGCTGGTTGAGGCCGTTGCCGACGGACTGGAAAACCATTGGTGGGTTGTTGATACCGGGGCTTCCAAGAGTGTTGTCGACAGGGCCGTGGCGGTTCATTTTGTGGGTGAGGAATCCGCAGGTGCAATGGCCACCGGGCTGGGGCAGGAGATGGTGGAGACATCTACAGGCTTTCTAAGCCAGCTGATTTTAGGAGGATTTCGGTTCGAGCCACTGCAAGTAGCGGTAGTGGATCTGCATCATATCAATGAAGAGTATTCCAAGTATTCAGACAAAAGAATTGCCGGATTGCTTGGTAGTGACTTTTTTTATCGGGAGAAAGCCATAATTGATTATGATAGTAAGCTGATAAGGATATGAGAAGACTTTTCGGGTTGACCAACTATTTAATATCAAAAAAATAAATATCTTTGCGCACTAGTTTTTTAGGATTAGGAAGTCAACAAAGATTAGAAATAAATAACCGAATTTCCAATGCAGAATAAAGGATTGATCAGGCTCATCGCCATTTTGATAGGATTGGTTTGTGTGTATCAGCTTTACTTTACTTACAAAGCTGTAACCGTTGAAAACGACGCAGCCGCCTTTGGCGTACGCAAGGCCAAAACAGAAAAACCGGGTGCTACACAAGTTGAAGCTGAGCAAATTGCCAAAAATTTTGAGACACGTTATCTCGATTCTATCGCCAACCAACCGGTTTACAATTTTATTGGGTTAAGAAAATATACCTTCAAGGAGGTTAAGGAGTTCCAGTTGCCACTGGGTCTTGACTTAAAGGGTGGTATGAACGTGACCCTGGAGGTATCTGTTGTCGATCTTATTCATGCACTTTCCGGATATAGTACCGATTCGACATTCAATGCGGCAATCCGGATGGCTCTGCAAAAACAGCGGACCAGTCAGGAAGATTTCGTTACACTCTTTGGAAAATCTTTTGAGCAAATTGATCCCAATGCAAAGTTGGCTGCGATTTTCAATACCCTTGATTTGAGGGATAAGGTAAGTTACAACTCTACCAATTCCCAGGTACTGTCGGTGATCAGAAAAGAGACCGATGCCGCCATTGATAACTCCTTCCAGATTCTTAGGACCCGTATCGACCGTTTTGGTGTCGCGCAACCAAATATTCAGCAACTCCAGACTAAAGGACGAATTCTCGTCGAACTTCCCGGCATCAAAGATGTTAAACGTGTCCGCAAGCTGCTTCAGGGTACTGCCAATCTGGAATTCTGGGAAACGTATGAAAACAGTGAAGTTTATTCTTACCTGCTTGAAGCCAACAAAAGATTGCGTGAAGTGAAGGCTGCCCAGGCATCAATAGCTACTTCAGCAACGGTTGCAACGACTCCGGCTGCAGCCAAAGACACAACAAAATCTGCCAATAGTCTTGTTAGCGAGATTAAGAAGCAGGAGAAAGATTCACTGGCAGCAGGTTCAACAGAAGACATTGCAAAGAATTTCCCTCTATTCTCCGTATTGACTCCCAATACTTCACGCGACGGACAAATTGCCCGTGGGCCTGTTGTAGGTTACGCACATGTAAAAGATACAGCTCAGGTAAATACTTACCTCAAAATGCAGCAGATCAAATCTGTTTTTCCACGGACTTTGATCTTCAGATGGTCGGCAAAAGCCACTGCTGCTGATGGGAATTTCTACCAGTTGCTTGCCATTAAAGTTTCCAGCCGAGATGGGCGCGCTCCACTGGATGGTGGCGCAGTGACAGAAGCCCGTCAGGATTTTGGACAAAACAAGTCTTCCAGCGTCGTAGACATGACCATGAATGCTGAAGGTGCGAAAGTATGGCAACGGATGACGCGTGAAAATGTAGGCAAGAGTGTGGCCGTTGTTTTGGACGATTATGTTCAGTCTTTTCCTACTGTTCAAGGAGAAATTCCTAATGGACGTACAGAAATTTCCGGGCAATTCACCGTTGATGAGGCGAAAGATTTAGCCAACATGTTGAAATCAGGTAAGATGCCTGCTCCGGCGCGCATCGTCCAGGAAGAGATCGTTGGTCCGACGCTTGGTAAAGAATCGATCCAGAGCGGTATGTATTCTTTCCTGATTGCATTCATGCTGGTTCTGGGTTACATGTTGTTCTTCTACAGCAGAAAGGCAGGATTGGCTGCCAATGTGGCCTTACTTGTGAACCTGTTCTTCCTGATAGGTATACTTGCATCGCTGGGAGCTGTACTTACACTGCCCGGAATTGCGGGTATCGTCCTGACGATGGGAATGGCGGTCGACGCGAACGTATTGATCAATGAACGTATTGAGGAGGAGGTACGCGCAGGCAAAGGACTGCGATTGGCGATCAAGGACGGGTACAACAATGCTTATTCGGCCATTATCGACGGTCAGGTGACAACGCTTTTAACAGGTATCGTATTGTATGTTTTCGGTTCAGGTCCGATTAAAGGATTTGCTACTACACTGATTATCGGTATCATCACCTCCCTATTCACCTCGATCTTCATCTCCCGTTTCATTCTGGAATGGTGGCTGGACACCAACAAAAAGATCACTTTTGTTTCTAAAATATCCGGAGAATGGCTTCGTCATGTGAACATGCCGTTTATTCAGAGAAGAAAAATATTCTATATAGTTTCCAGTATCCTGATAAGCATATCGGTACTTTCGGTGGTTTTCAAAGGGATGAACTACTCCATCGACTTCAAGGGCGGCCGTACATATGTTGTGCGTCTGAACAAAGATGTGATGGTAGAAGAAGTTGCGAAACAATTGGCCACAGAATTTGGGAATGCACCTGAAGTAAAAACTTTTGGTGCGAACAACCAGGTTCGTATTACCACGGATTTCCGTATTGCAGAGGCTTCAGAGGCAGTCGACAATGAAGTGGAAGCCAAACTTTACAATGGGATGAAACCGTATCTTGGTTCGGATGTGACTTTGGATAAGTTCCTTACAGACTATAAAATGAGTTCGCAGAAGGTGGGTCCAACCATTTCGGATGACATCAAAAAGGATGCCGTTCTTTCGGTTTTCTTTGCCTTGATGATCATCTTCCTGTATATCGCTGTCCGGTTCAGAAACTGGCAGTTTGGTTTAGGAGGTCTTGCCTCGCTGGCGCATGATGTTGTTATTGTCATTGGCTTGTATTCCTTGCTTGACGGATGGCTTTCATTCTCACTTGCCGTGGATATGTCATTTATTGCCGCGGTACTGACCATCATCGGATACTCAATCAATGACACTGTGATCGTATTTGACCGAATCCGTGAGTACACACACTTACATCCTAAACAAGATCCTGAGAAGACCTACAACGATGCCATGAACAGCACATTGCGCCGTACGTTCAGTACTTCGCTGACTGTTTTGGTCGTGTTGTTCGCGATCTTCCTCTTCGGTGGAATCGCCATCAAAGGTTTTGTATTCGCCTTGTTATTCGGTATTATGTTCGGAACTTATTCATCCATCTTCGTGGCCACACCGATTGCTTTCGATACCTTAAAGATGAGACAGAAAAAACTGGATCAGAAAAAATAATTTTCTCCATCGCATTTAAAAGACCCGAAACCATCATTTCGGGTTTTTTATTGCGCTAAAATGACGGAAGAGGGATCAATTTTCTGAGGATTGTTATCTTTGCAAAAAAGTGTATTCTTATGTCACATCCTTTGCTTTTTTTTAGTGGTGGAGAAATCCTGGTCATCGTGTTTTTTGTTCTGATCCTGTTTGGGGCCGACGCCATTCCGGGCATTGCAAGAACGATTGGAAAATTGTACGGCGAGTTTCATAAGGCTACCGACGATATCAAACGGGAAATTACGGACCATACTTCAGATATCAAAAATGAAATCACCAACATCAAAGATAACGTTGCGAAGAAGAGTGGTGATTTCACGCGCAAAATTGATGATGAGCTTAAATAGGAAGTTTGGAGTACTTCAAGTACTTAGAATACTTAGAGTTAAGCGTTGAGCGTGAGAAGATGGGAAGATGAGAGGGCAGGGGCTGTACTTCGTGGCAGTCTGGTCAGACACAGAAAAAATTGAAATAGTTTCCTGATTATCCAATAATATATGCTTGAGGCCAGCCTAATAACAAAGTCGTACGGAACTCTGCCTGTGCTTAAAGGTGTTTCCCTGAAAGTTGAGGAACGTCAGGATCGACAGCCACCACGCCACCGGCCGGCCGCCGCCCAACGATGCCACCAGCCGCAGGCTTTGCTCGGCCAGCCGCATGACCGGCCGGGTCGAGGCCAGCACCATGATGAC
>JANYJT010000141.1 GCA_025358395.1 Bacteroidia bacterium | reverse complement strand
CGTTGCAGAATCCACGATGGCCCGCATAAAGCTGGTGCGCGTGCCGCAGTATATGGCGGTGGCGGCTGCTCTGGCGGTTTCGGCGTTGATATTATAGGCTGATATGCTTGCCTTTTCCTTGTAGCCGCCCGATTCATCGGGCAGCCAGGTTTCCTCTCCGGTTCCCCTCTTAAACTAAGAGGGGGGCAGGAGAAAAGCGAAAACATAAACAAAGGAAACCCCGATGCACTCCTGGGTAGATGCGCTTCTGATATTCGTAATCGTCACAAACTTCATGCTGCTTGCCTCAAGCCGGCTTGCGGCCTGCATCCGCGCGGTGTCGCTTCAGGGGATGCTTCTTGGCCTCCTGCCGATAATCGTCCATTCGCAGGAGGGCGGAATAACCATCCGCGTCCTGCTGTTTGCAGTCGCGGCTATGTCCCTTAAAGGCGTCGCGTTCCCCAGGCTTCTCAGCCGGACGCTCACCAAGATAGACGTAAGGCGTGAGGTCGAGCCGTATGTCGGGTATACGCTGTCTATACTTGCCGGACTTGTCGGGCTTATACTGTCCGCATGGATCGCCACAAAACTGCCGTTTCCGGGGCCGATCATCTCGCCGCTTGCGGTCCCGGTCGCGTTCTCCACTATGTTCACCGGCCTGTTCCTGATCATCACCCGGAAGAAAGCCTTAAATCAGGTCATAGGCTACCTCTGCGCCGAGAACGGGATATTCGTCTTCGGCGTGACGGCCGTTCATTCTGCCTCGGTGATGGTCGAGATCGGCATACACCTGGACGTGCTGGTCGCGGTGTTCGTGATGGGGATCGCGGTTAATCATATAAACAAAGAGTTCGAGTCGATAGACGTAAACATGTTTTCGTCGCTGAAGGACTGGGAGAGATGAGTCAGAGGCGTCTTTCGTAGATAAATCTATTTTGAAAAAAGCTTATATTTGCCCACACAATCTGAGAGAGAACCGATTTTAAAGGCTTATCTTTTTATATAAACGTCATTCCAGCGAAGGCTGGAATCCATACATTAGTGTATCTTTAAAGGCGCTAAACATTCGCCAGGCGTCGTCCAGGCAAGCCGGGGATGTTTATGGTAATCCCGGCCGTGGCTATCGATAACGCCAAGTCCGTCTGGCCTGGATGGGCTCAAGCGGTTTATAAACACAGAGCGAAAAATGCTTCTCTCCCTGACAATAATCATCCCCATAGCCGCAGGCGTTCTCGCCCTGCTGATTCGGGACGACTCCGCCCGCAGGTTCGTCCTGCCGGTCACCGCCGTGGCGCATACCGGACTCGTCATATCGGCGTGGGTAAGCACTCCCGGCCCGGAATGGAACGGCTGGCTGACGCTTGACGCGCTGGGACTGTTGTTTCTTTCGATCACCAGCCTGCTGTTTCTCGTCGCCTCGGTGTACTGCGTAGGTTACCTCGGCGCAGAGGCAAAGGGACACCGCGAAGACTTCATCGAGAAGCAGATATTTACCAACGCCCCGCAGGCGATATTCGTCTCCTGCCTGCTGTTCTTCCTGTCCGCGATGACGATAATCTGCGCCGCGCGTCATTTCGGGCTGATCTGGGTCGCTATCGAGGCGACGACGCTTGTCAGCGCCCCGCTGATATACTTCCACCGCCACCGCAGGTCTCTTGAGGCTACATGGAAGTACCTGATAATCTGCTCCGTCGGCATAGCCATCGCGCTGATGGGATACATGCTGCTTGCGATATCGGCGTCCACCCCCACCGGCGGCGAGGTACCGCTTATGCTGCCGGATCTGCTCGCAAACGCGAAAACCCTGTCCACACCGTGGCTGAAGGCCGCGTTCATACTGTTCGTCGTAGGATATGGCACGAAGGTAGGTCTTGCTCCTCTGCACACATGGCTCCCCGACGCGCACTCTGAGGCTCCGTCCGTCGTCTCCGCGCTGCTTTCGGGTGCGCTCTTAAACTGCGCGTTCCTGGGTATCCTTCGCGCGCTCCAGGTCTGCGCGGCTGCGGGGATCGGTCAGTTCGCCCGCGAGATACTGATCTTCTTCGGGCTGTTCTCGATGGCTATTGCTGCGGTATTCATCATAGGCCAGCGGGATTTCAAGCGGATGCTTGCGTATTCGTCCGTAGAGCATATGGGCATAATCTCGCTTGGCGTGGGGATGGGCGGAAGCGCGGTGTTTGGCGCGATGCTCCACGCGGTCAACCATTCGCTCACAAAGTGCATGTTGTTCCTGCTTGCGGGCAACATCCTCGCGGCATACAAGACGAAGGTCTCGGCGGACGTGCGGGGCATAATGAAGTCGCTTCCGGTCAGCGGCCTGCTCTGGCTGCTGGGATTTTTTGCGATAACCGGCGCGCCGCCGTTTGGTGTGTTCATCAGCGAGTTTACGATACTCAAAGGCGCGCTTGAAGGCGGCTTCAGGCTTGAATCGGCGTTGTACCTTGCCTTTCTTGCGATAATATTCGTCGGGATGGCGGGTGCGTTCCTGGCAATGTCAAGGGGTGTGCCAGCAGGCGAGCCGGGTGTCAACCTCCCAACCGCGCAGGCCGCAGCCAGCCGCGAGAACCCGGC
>JANYJT010000138.1 GCA_025358395.1 Bacteroidia bacterium | reverse complement strand
CTTCGATCGGTTCAACCACCAAGAATTTAAGGGTTTTTAATTTAACCAATAATCAGTTGGTGGTATCTTCTGTCCGTTTGGCAGGTGGTGCAAACAGTGAATTTAGGTTAAATATCAATGGAGAGGCTTCCAACGAAGTTTTTAACTTGGAAATTCCGGCCCGGGACAGTATCTTCATTTTTGTAGAAGCCCTTCTGAACAAAGGAGGAAACAGGCAAATGATGGTAACTGAGGACTCTATCATTTTCAATGTCAACAACAAAGAACAAAAAGTAAGACTACTTGCCTGCGGACAGGACTTTAAGCTAATCAGGTCTGAGATGATAAAAACCACCACTTGGACAAAGGAGAAACCCTATCTGGTATACAACTTTGCCTTTGTCGACTCGTGTCAGACCCTGACCATTGAAGAAGGTAGTACGGTATATTTCCATAAAAATGCGGGGCTATTCATCAAAGGGAACCTAATAGTCAAAGGAACTGCCTCAGAACCAGTTGTCTTCAGAGGTGACCGACTGGAAACTGCATATGCCAATCTACCGGATCAATGGAATGGAATCACACTTCTGTCTGGAAGTCACAACAATTACATCAACCATGGCATTATTCGGAACGCCAATATCGGATTACAAGTCGGAAACATTGAAAAAAGCGGATATGCCTCAGTCGAACTGGCCAACACACGCATTGAGAATATGAGTTGGTCGGGCATTTGGGCCATGAAATCTAAAATTCTGGCTTACAACTGTGTAATTGCCAACATCGGCTATTACAATACGGCTCTTCTCCTTGGTGGTGATTATCAATTTTATCACACGACCTTTGCCAATTACAATTCTGATGCTACCAGACCGAATAGAAAAACAGAAACATTAACCATCTCCAATTATCTGGTTAACAGCACTAACGGAGCCAAGTATGTTGGTGACCTCACCCAGGCGACCTTTGGCAATTGCATCATCTCCGGCAATAACCAGGATGAACTCAAAGTTGCCATCGACAAGCAAGGCAAGGGGAACTTTCTTTTTGACCACTGTCTGATTCAAGTGTCCGATACCTTTAAATTGCCAAACCCTGATCGATTTATCAATCTTCAGCGCAACATCAATCCAAGATTTATCAATCCCCAAAAAGGGATATTTGAACTTGATACATTATCTGTTGCAAAAGATCAGGGCAAAGATTCATATGCAAAGAGTTACCCGCTGGATTTAAAAGGAACAAATAGGAACAATGATGCCGGCCCGGACCTTGGGGCCTTCGAACGAATTGAGAAAAAGAAGTGAGTGAGATGACTGCTAAAAACACTCTTTTCCTTTATTCAATTTTTACTTTGAGCCTATTCTCATTTGGATTATCCGCTCAGAACAAACAACCCGAAGATTTTAGAATCGTCTTTTACAATACCGAGAATCTATTTGATCCCTTCGATGATCCTGCCACCAACGACGGTGAATATACTCCCACAGGCAAGAGCCATTGGACAATGTCAAAACTTGACCGCAAAGTAATGATGGTTTACCGTGCAGTCATTTCTGCGGCAAATGGCCGATTCCCGGATATAATCGGACTGGTAGAGATAGAAAATCTTTGGATTCTTGAGTACTTGATCAAAAAAACTCCATTAAAAGAGGGTAATTACTGCATTATCCACAAGGAATCACCTGATCCCAGAGGTATTGATGTAGCCCTTCTTTATCGGAAAGAGACAATTGTACCGCTAGACTATGCTTTTATTCCGGTTCGCGGGAAGAGCAAAGCACAATTCTCTTCACGAGATATCCTTCTTTTCAAAGCCAGACTTAACCGGGAAACCTTTTGTTTTATTGTCAATCACTGGCCTTCCAGAAGTGGAGGTTACATGGAAACACTCGGAAAACGCAATATCGCGGCCAACATTGCAAGGCGATTGGTGGACTCAATTCAAACTAAAAGTCCGCTATGTAAATTACTGCTGATGGGGGATTTTAATGCCACCCCCGACGAGGATTGTTTTACTAAAATACTCAGAGCATCTTTGAATCCGGAAAATGCAAGTTCAACTCAATTGATCAATTTATCCCACTTATGGTTGAAAAGTGGAATCGGCACCATCCGGACAAGAGGTCGTTGGGAAATTTTTGATCAGTTTATCTGTTCGTCCAATTTGATCCAAAAAGGTGGACTACAAATTTCATTGCCGGAAACAATCATTTGCACAGAAGATTTTCTTTTGGAGGAGGACAAGAGGTATCTTGGGAAAAAACCGTACCGAACCAATTTGGGTCCGGTCTATCATGGCGGAGTAAGTGATCATCTACCCATCTCTACCATCCTTAAGAAATGACTTTAGTCACTTTAGTTACTTCCAATTCTTTTAACTTTTAATTAACAACTATCCTTTAAACTCTTCATCCCTGACCTTGTCAAAGACTGCAAACAACAGTAATTGACATATGCGAAATTTTATTCTTCCCTTTCTGGTTTTGATAACCCTCCTTTCAGTAAACGGACAAACTCCTTCACCTTACGGATCACCCCCCGGAAAACCAAGTACAAGCGCCGCCAATCCGGTCATCAAGAATCTGGTGGTTAAAGGAAAAGTAATCGAAGCCGAATCCTCCACTCCGATGAGTTATGCCAATGTCGCGATTTTTGCCGCTGCCGACTCCACGGTAGCAGGAGGTATCATGACCGCTGACAATGGCTCCTTTGAAATCAAAAATTTGCTTCCTGGTAAATATTACCTGAGTGTGAACTTCATCGGTTACGCGAAAAAGACGATCCCACTTCAAATCGCAGCATCAAAGACAATTACCGATTTGGGGGTAATCAAGATGCAGAGTACAGATCAGAAAATCAACGAGGTAGAAGTTGTTGCCGAGAAGCAGCGCGTTGAGTTCAAAATTGACAGGAGAGTGGTCAATGTGAGTCAAAATATAGTCTCTACAGGTGGAACAGCGGTGGAAGTACTCGAGAACACTCCATCCGTTCAGACCGATTTTGAAGGAAATGTCACCTTACGCGGAAGCTCCAACTTTACTGTCCTGATAGATGGCCGGCCAAGTGTAGTCAAAGGTAGCGATGCTTTAAGACAGCTTCCTGCTGCAGGAATAGACAAGATTGAGATCATTACCAACCCTTCAGCCAAGTACGACCCTGATGGAGATTCAGGCATCATCAATGTGGTTATGAAAAGAAACCAAAAGGATTCATTCAGTGGTTTGGTAAACATGACTGCAGGATTAAAGGACAAGTATCGTGGAGATGCAAATTTCACATTCAGGTCAAAAAAATGGGATTTTATGCTTGGCGCTGATTTCTCTGACATGACCAATCTGGGTACGAGAGAAATGACCCAAAAAATCACCGGCGGAGATACTATTACCACCAGAAAAACATTGGCAGACGGAACAAACTTTCACAAGGGCCACAACATTAAAGGTGGAATCGATTACATATTAAGTCCGTCGACAACAATTGGCATCATTGGTACCATTGGAACCATGGACCATGGCGATGCCAATCTGGGTCGCCAAATTACTTCTTATAATCTGGGTATCCCAACAACATACGTTTATCAGGATAACAGCTCAAGCAGAGGAAGCAAATACTGGAGCGGAAACCTGAATTTCATGCACAAGTTTGACAAAAAAGGGGAGGAACTGCAAGGATTGCTTTATCTGTCGCATGAGAATGGTGATGATATCTCCAATCAAATCAACTACAATACAGATCTCAACTCCAAACCGATTGATACGAACCCATACAAATACAGGTCTAATGAAAGTCCTACCGAAAATGAAATCAGGGCAAAGCTGGACTATATTTTACCAATCAATGAAAAAGACAAATTGGAAGCAGGCTACCAGGGAAGAATCCAAAGAACAAAAGAGAACTTCATTTTTGAAGAGTTCAATTATAATTCAGCAAATTGGGTAAACAATCCAAAATACAGCAGTCTGGTCGACTATGCAGAAGATATTCATGCCATGTACGGCACTTTCTCTCATTCGAACAATACATTCTCCTATCAGGTTGGGTTAAGAACCGAATATACCAACAGAAAATTAAATAGTCAGCGGGCCAATAAGACCTATACGCTTACCCGATTTGATTTCTTTCCGACCGTGCATCTATCTCAAAAATTTGCGAAGGAATATGAACTTCAGGCTAGTTACAGCAGAAGGCTAAACAGACCGGAAGGTTTTATGCTTGAACCATTTCCTACCTTCATGGATCCTTACAATATCCGTATTGGCAACCCAAATCTTACACCTGAATACGCCGGTTCATATGAGATGACCTTGTTGAAGCACATCGATGCTTCCTTCATTTCCCTGGAGGGATACTTTCGCCAGACCAAAGACTTGATGACTCGAATTCAAACTCTTGGTACAGATAATATCATGCAGCATACCATGGCAAACATGAACAATGATTATTCTCTCGGAAGCGAGTTGATGATCAATTACGAAATTAAACCCGGCATTCGTCTGGTTGCCAGCGGTACACTTTACAACTATTGGTTAAAAGGCGCAATTAACGGACAAAATGTAGACCAGAAAAGCACCAATTTTGATGGAAAACTAAATTTCGATGTGAAATTGACGAATACAACCAGAATGCAACTGATGGGTGTATACCGTGGTCCAACTGTTTCCGCCCAGGGAAGTCGCGACGGCATGTATTTTGCCAATGCATCTGTCAAGCAGGATTTGTGGAAGAACCGTCTGACTGCCACCCTTCAGATACAGGATATTTTTGGCACCATGAAATTCAGTGGATCTTCATACGGCACAAACTTCGAAAACCAATTCAAGTTCAAAAGAGAATCTCAGATAGTACAACTTACCTTGAGTTATAAAATCAATAATTTCAGTTCAAAAGCAGGAAAAGACGGTCCGGATTCATCAGGTAACGAGGGTGGAGGAATGGGCGAGTTTTAGTAATTGTTTCGTGTTATATTCATTTCCGGAGGCCTTCCCAATTTGGGTTGGCCTCTTTTTTTTTGTTACACGACTGCAATCAAAAATTCAAAATCCAAAATCCAATTTTTTTTCTTCCTATATTTATTTTAATATACTCTAACGCATTTATTATTTATATTTACAGTTCTGTTATAAATTTTTTTAACCAAATAATTTTATTCTGATGAAGGAGAAAAACAAAGTTTCTAGAAGGGGATTTTTGGGAACCGGTGCTGCAGCAGCGGCAGCCATTACAGTCCTGCCTTCCAACACAATTGCAGGTTTGGGACATCAGGCGCCAAGCGACAAGCTTAATATTGCTGCTGTTGGCGTCGGAGGTATGGGACATGGCAATTTAAAGAACTTAAAATCTGAAAACATCGTTGGTTTGTGTGATGTTGACTGGGCTTACGCAGACGTCTGTTTCAAAGATTTTCCGGGTGCAAAGAAGTACAAAGACTGGAGAGTTATGTACGATCAACTGGGTAAATCAATTGATGCTGTTTTGGTAGCTACAGCCGACCACACACATGCAATTATTGCTTCTCATGCCATTACCATGGGGAAAAGTGTCTATGTACAAAAACCACTTACCCACACTGTTTACGAATCAAGGTTGTTGACCAAACTGGCTGACAAATATCAGGTTGCTACCCAAATGGGCAACCAGGGTTCATCTGGTGAAGGTGTTAACTTAACTTGCGAATGGATCGCTAATGGTGAAATTGGTGAAGTCACCAAGGTTGAAGCATTTACTGACAGACCTATTTGGCCCCAAGGGTTAAATACGCCTAAACAGGGTCAATGGGTTCCGGAGACATTGGATTGGGATTTATTTACCGGTCCGGCAAAAATGCGTCCATACAATGAAATATACCACCCATGGAACTGGCGCGGCTGGTGGGCTTATGGGACCGGTGCACTGGGCGACATGGCTTGTCATATCCTTCATCCGGTGTTTATGGGTCTAAAACTAGGCTATCCTATCAAAGCTCAGGGTAATTCAACCTTATTGTTACAGGATTGTGCGCCTACTGCACAGAGTGTGAAACTTACGTTCCCTGCAAGACCAACTGCAAAGAATGCCAAGGTTAAGCTTCCGCAGGTTGAAGTCTATTGGTTTGACGGTGGTGTGAAACCGATGCTTCCTGCTGCCTGGCCTGCAGGCAAAGAACCCAATGATTCGGGTGGTTGTGTCTTCTTCCACGGAACCAAAGGGATTTTGGTTTGCGGATGTTATGGTGTACGTCCATGGATCTTACGCCCGGATGGTAAAGTTGAAAAACCAGAGAATGCACCTAAATTCCGTCGCCGTGTTGAGCCTCTTTCACACGAAATGGATTGGGTTCGCGCTGCAAAAGAATCGCCTGCTGCCCGCGTAAAAACTGCTTCTGATTTCAGCATGGCAGGACCTTTCAATGAAATGGTAGTGATGGGAGTCCTTGCTGTCCGCCTTCAGACACTTAACAAAGAATTAGAATGGGATGGACCAAACATGAAGTTTACCAATATCACAGCTGATGATAAAATCAAAATTGTGGTTGAAGATAAATTCAGTATCAAAGATGGACACCCAACATTCAATAAAACCTACACTGACCCTGTTCCTGCAACTGATTTTGCTGCAGAACTGATCAAACATACTTACCGTGCGCCATGGTCTTTACCAGAGATGCCTGCATGATAATAATCTGATTGTCAAGAATTTTAAAAGCCGTTGCATGCATTGCGACGGCTTTTTTAATGTTTGATCGATTGACCTCATAAGACCGCCTCAAAGAATTTTAGTTAACAAAATTTAAACGAACTGCTATCTCTGGTTTTACTATTTATCTTTGACTCCTACTTCTCACAAATATGGGGCACTTTCCCTATTTTAGCTAAGAAGTATTACTTTTGTCGCTCAATTTAGCCAGGGTACCCATTCATATTCATGAAGCAATATAATTTTGATTTTGTAGTGATCGGCAGCGGACTGGCAGGACTATTGGCCGCCTATCACGCCTCCGCCCACGGAACGGTAGCCCTTATTTCAAAATCAGAGCTTGATGTAAGCAATTCATACCATGCACAAGGCGGAATTGCTGCAGCCATCGGATCAGACGATCATCCGCTCTTCCATTTCAATGATACGCTCACGGCAGGCAGAGGCCTTTGTGATCATGATGCAGTATCCATTCTGGTCAATGAAGGCCTTGAGCAAGTTCGCACAATGATCCATATGGGCCTGGAATTCGACAAGGAATCAAATGGTGAATTGTTGCTTGGTCTCGAAGGAGGACATTCTCGCAGGCGGATTCTGCATGCCGATGGGGATGCAACCGGCAAAGTAATGACCGGTTTTATGCTTCGGCAAATCATATCAAATCCTCAGATTACAACCTTTGAATATACTACTGCAGTAAATATATTCACGCGAAATGGAGTTTGCACCGGTATCCAGACCCTGGATTACACTACCGGGGAAAATGCTGTTTTCAATACCAAAGCCACCATCCTTGCAACAGGAGGCTTATCCCGAATCTATGCCCGCTCGACCAATCCCTATACTGCCACCGGCGATGGATTCGCCCTTGCATGGCAGGCCGGTGCGAAATTGGCCGATATGGAATTTATTCAATTTCACCCCACTGCACTCGCTGTAGATGGCGAAGATGCTTATCTGATCAGTGAAGCGGTTCGCGGAGAAGGGGCACATCTGATTGACAAATTTGGGAAACGATTCATGCTGAACCTCCATCCCATGGCTGAGTTAGCACCCAGAGATGTTGTCGCATCTGCCATTTTTAAAAGGATGCTCGAAACTGATTCGACCGTTTTCTTAAGCCTGAAGCATTTGGATGCTTCCTTCCTTAAAGAACGATTTCATTCGATAGACGCCAAATTAAACGGTTTCGGAATCGATCTGGCAAATGATCTGATACCCATTTCACCAGCTGCGCATTATACTGTTGGAGGCGTAAGAACAGACGTTTGGGGCCAGACCAATATCATCGGATTGTTTGCATGCGGTGAAGTGGCATCATCAGGAGTAATGGGAGCCAACAGGCTCGCCAGTAACTCACTCCTGGAATGTCTGGTATACGGAAAAAGAATTGTTGACAAGGCCAAAGATTTACCGGCGCCTACGGGGAAAGTTCATCCCATGGAAAAGGTGGTCCTCAACAGTGCTACAGATGAATCTTACCTTGCGATCAAAAACGAATTGTCACAATTGATGGGCAACCAGGTTGGTATTGTCAGGAATAAGGATGAGATGTCTGCTGCTTTGAAAAGGATAAATGAAATTATTCTGATGCACCCTGTTAACAACCAAGACTACAACGAAAAGAAGATCAATGAACTCGCAACGGTCTGTCGTCTTATTTGTATCTCTGCATTGGAAAGAGCGGAGAGCCGCGGTGGGCATGTGAGATCCGATTTCCCTGAAGAATCAGCCGGCATGGCCTATCATATTATTCAGGAAAAGGATAAGAGTCTTACCACTGAAAAGGTCAGAATCAAGTTATAAAAATGGATAAACAAAAGATAAAACATCTTGAAATCCTGATTAAACAGGCACTTGAAGAAGATATTGGAACCGGAGATATTACCACCAATGCGCTGATACCTGAAACGATGGAGCGCTCTGCGACCATGATTGCCAAATCTGCAGGTGTTATTGCAGGCTTGCAAGTAGCTGAGGCTGTTTTCAGATCACTTTCTCCCCGGATTACATGGAATCCACTCGTCAAGGATGGAGACAAAGTTGAAAACGGAACACTGCTGGTCGAACTGAGCGGATCGTATCGTGCCTTGCTTTCAGGAGAAAGGCTTGCCCTCAACTTCCTGCAAAGAATGAGTGGAATCGCGACTATGACCAATCTCTTTGTTCATCAAGTGGCGAATTACGATGTCAAAATTCTGGATACCCGAAAGACTGTACCTGGGTTGAGGTTATTGGATAAATACGCAGTTAAGGCAGGTGGTGGAGAAAACCACCGGATTGGCCTTTATGACATGGTCCTGATAAAGGACAACCATATCAAAGTCGCCGGCGGAATTAAGAATGCAGTCGAACAAATCAGGAAACAGGTACCTTCCGACATGAAGATAGAAGTAGAAACCACTTCTGTCGCAGAGGTTCAGGAAGCCCTGGAGATGAATGCCGATATCATTATGCTGGATAACATGTCGAGCGAAATGATGAAAAGATGTGTTGGCATAATCGACCACCGTGCCAAAGTGGAGGCTTCGGGCAACATGAGCATCGAAAGGGTGAAAGAAGTAGCAGCCACCGGGGTGGATTACATTTCCATTGGAGCATTGACGCATTCTGTTACGGCACTTGATATCAGTATGAACATCAAAACTGATTTATTTTGAACCTGATTGTTGATATAGGTAACAGTCGTACGAAACTAGCCCTCTTTTTGAAGGGAGTGCTGGTGGATTCTTTGACAGTTGACGAACTTCTGATCGGGCAGCTTAAGGAATTACAGGTCAGATTTCCAGATTTGGAAAGTGTGATCCTTTCATCCGTCTCCACTGTTGATCCGACTGTGGTAAACTTCTTTAAAACCAAATTTTCCTATTTTCTTGAGTTAAGCAGCAATACTCCAATGCCTTTAAGGAACCTGTATAAAACTCCTGAAACCCTTGGTCTGGATCGCCTGGCCACAGCCATTGGCGCGCATAAGCTGTTCCCCGGCAAGGATCTGCTGGTCATTGATGCAGGTACGGCAATAACCTTTGACCTGATCGATGGAAACGGAACTTTTGTCGGAGGCAATATCTCTCCTGGATTGGTTAGCAGGTTTCGCGCGCTGCATGAATTCACAAAAAAATTACCAATGGTAAATGCCTCTGATGATTTTACGGACATTGGTCAGTCTACAGAAGAGGCAATTCGTGCAGGCATTATCAATGGCATGGTCTTCGAAATCGACGGAACGATTGACATGATCCGAAATAAGATGCCGGAAATACAGCCGGTCCTGACTGGCGGAGATGCCCAATTCTTTGAAAGAAGATTAAAAAATCCCATATTTGTAAAATTTGAGGTCACACTCATAGGTTTAAACCGAATTCTTGAATATAATGTTGAAAAGCAATAAATTGAAACACCTTTTAATCGTCTTGATTCTGATCGTTCCGACAGTTATGTTCGGACAAAATAGCAGCAGCACAAGCTCTCCCTATTCCCGTTATGGATTTGGAACCATGAATGGTACCAGTTTTGGAAAAGGTGATGGCATGGGCGGAATAGGAATTGGTACCCGAAATGGTTTTCAGATCAATACAGCCAATCCTGCTTCATATACATCTATTGATTCACTGACTTTCATGATGCAGTTTGGATTGGATTCCAAATTTACTTATTCACAAACTGCCACGAGTAATAATACAAGGAACAATGTGAATTTCAACCATCTTACTTTTGCCATTCCATACACCAGATGGTGGGCCGGATCCTTTGGAATCATGCCATATGCGTCTAAAGGATACAAAATTACTTCATCTGAAGGAGCATCCGACCTGATGGTAAATTCTTCTTTCAGCGGATCAGGGACCCTGACCAAATTTTACATTGGAAACGCCATAAATTTGGGCAAACACCTTTCTTTGGGTGTTAATACCTGGTTCTTATTTGGCAAAATAACAGACAATACCTATATCTATGCTCCAAACGATATCAATACCTATGACTACTTGAAGGACAACAGCCTTACTGCCCATGGATTTGGTATTTCAAGTGGAATACAATATCATGTTGCGACAAAAAACAACAACATATTCGTCCTGGGGGCGACTTTTGACCCTAAAATAAATATCAACTCAAACTATACAATTCTTGAAGAAAGATCACTCTTCAGGGGTTCTACTTCTGCAATCGTTGACACAATACAGCATGTTGTTTCTGATAACAAAGGATTGCAAATACCAATGTCTTATGGAATCGGATTTTCTTATTCAATCAAAAGTAAAATCACAATTGGTGCTGACGCGTTGTTTCAGAAATGGAAGGAGGCTCAGTTCCTTGGTCAGCAGGTAAACTATTTTTCAAATAGCAGCAAATATTCTGCGGGTCTCGAATACACTCCCAACATGTATTCTATCAGGAGTTATTGGGAAAGGGTACAATATCGTCTGGGTGGGAACGTGGAAAATTCATATCTGATACTCAATGGTTCTCAGATAAAAGGTTATGCTGCCACTTTTGGAATTGGTTTGCCCATGGGCAGATCAAGATCTATGCTGAACATTGCGGGCGAAATAGGACAAATGGGCACCACAAATAATAACCTGATCAGAGAAAGATACGCAAAAATAACTGTGCATTTCCTTCTTTGGGACAGGTGGTTCCTCAAGGCAAAATTTGATTGATCAAAATTTTCCGATCAATGGATAATCATTTGAAGCGTTTTCAAGTATTGGCTTTGTGCCTGGCTTTCTTAAGCTTAAGTAGCTTCGGAAAAGCAAAAGTACTGCAAGGAACCATTTACAGGAAAGGGAAACCTGCTTCAGGTGTTCTGGTTACAGTCCACAAATCAAAGGCTTCCTATTATACCAGCTTCGATGGAAAATATAAACTGAAAGCTGATAGCAAGTCTGAGTGGATTAAGCTTACTTTCAACAATCAGGAAACAAAAATTGCCATTGACCCAAATGAACGTGATTACCTTGATTTCGAACTCAATTCAGATAACAAGATGGGCGCCACTTCAGAATCAGCCAAAACCAAACCATAAACAATGAGGATTTTCGGCAAAAAGGGAATTCAGCAAAACAATAACTATAAAAGTATTGGCAGCTTTTTCGTTGCGCTATTTTTTTGGCTGTTGCTCTCTTGTCAGACAAAGGTATCTACGGATATTCCACCTGAGCTTTTGGCCGACAACAACTTCCTGACCATGGAAGCCATAAATTACGAGACTTTTTACACCGATTCAGGTGTTGTCAAATACCATTTGCAAGCTCCTAAATTTCTAATATACAACGATCCCAAAAAACCTTACAAGGATTTCCCGGATGGGTTTATCATGCAACGATACGATCAAAACAAAAAGATCATCTCTCAAATGTCTGGTAACCGAGGCAAATACTATGATCTGGACAAAAAATGGGAAGCGTTTGGAAATGTGGTTCTTGTTAACAGCCAAGGGGATACGCTAAAATCGGAAGAATTGAAATACCACGAAGCGGAAGATCTGATCTTTTCTGATCAGTTTGTCAGCATAAAGAAGGGAGACCAATATATTACCGGAACCGGAGGATTTAAATCGGATACCCAAATGTCAAAATGGTCCTTTATGAAAACGAAGGGGCATCTGTATATTGAAGGGCAATAATACACCTCCTGCGATATGAACGAACTGTCGGTCATTATCATCACCATGATTGCCTCCGCCTTTTTTTCGGGGATGGAGATCGCATTTTTCTC
>JANYJT010000044.1 GCA_025358395.1 Bacteroidia bacterium | reverse complement strand
CAAATGAATGTGGCCGACAGCGAAGTGGTTGCTTCGGTGATGGCCGACCGCGGTTTCGTTGTCACCGACCAATATGCAGACGCGGATGCCATTTTTGTCAACACCTGTTCCGTACGCGACAATGCCGAAAAAAAGATCTGGAACAGGTTGTCTTTCTTCAAAAGCCTGAAAAAGAAAAATCCGAAACTGGTCGTCGGACTGATCGGTTGCATGGCAGAAAGGATCGGTGAAGAACTGATCGGGAAAAAATCGGCCGACCTGGTCGCCGGACCCGATGCCTACCGGGATTTGCCCTTTCTGTACGACAAAGCCCGACTTGGCGAAAGCGCAGTAAATATAGAACTCACTATCGATGAGACCTATGACTCGATCATTCCCAAACGAATCGGCGAAGAGCGCATCTCAGGTTTTGTGTCCATCACCAGAGGCTGCAACAATTTTTGCACTTATTGCATCGTCCCCTATACCCGTGGAAGGGAGCGTAGCCGGGATCCGAAGGACATTATCAACGAAGTGAAGGCGCTGATGGAAAGTGGCACAAAAGAGGTGACACTGCTGGGTCAAAATGTCAATTCATATACCTGGCATCCTGAACCCACCCGGAAGGCGATTAAGTTTCCCGATTTATTGGAGATGGTAGCACAGATATCTCCATCCCTGAGGGTGCGGTTCACTACATCACACCCAAAAGATCTTTCCGACAAACTCCTGAAGAAGATGGTTGACCATCCGAATATCTGCCGGCACATCCATCTGCCGGTGCAGTCGGGCAGCTCGGCTGTCCTGAAGAAGATGAACCGAAAATACGACAGGGAGTGGTACCTCAGCAGGATCAAGGCGATTCGTGAGGTCTTACCAGGATGCGGCATCACTACAGACATTTTCTGTGGTTTCTGCTCCGAAACGGAAGAGGATCATCAGCAATCGCTGCAACTGATGGAAGAGGTCCGGTTTGACACCTCCTTCATGTTCAAATTCTCCATGCGGCCAGGCACTTATGCCGCCGATCATTTTATAGATGATGTTCCCGAGGAGGTAAAGGCAAGGCGGTTGGAAGAGATCATTCACTTGCAAAATCGTCTTTCGCTGGAAAGCAACAGGCGTGATATTGGAAAGACGATGGAAGTGCTGGCCGAAGGTGTTTCCAAAAAGAAGAAGAGCGAGCTTTTTGGCAGAAGCTCACAAAACAAGGTGGTTGTATTTCCCGGTATCGGCATCACTGTGGGTGACCTGGTGCACGTTAAGATTCTGGACTGTACCCAAACTACCCTGATTGGGGCTGTTGAACAGTTAATTAAGACTCCGGTCGGATAAAATTTTATGATAAATGAAAAAAATCAGTATATGATGAAGCAAAAAATTCTTTCCCTTTTTATTTTGCTGTTTTCACTCCATTTTATTCAAGTTCACGGAGAAGAAAAAAAATTCTATACAAATCCCGTATCGAATATTAGTGGCATAGGCGATCCATTTGTTCTGACCCATCATGGCGTGTATTACTTGTATTGCACCTCCGGTGGCAACCAGGGTTTTTACGTTTGGACCTCAAAAGATCTGGTAAATTGGGAAAAACAAAATCTGGCACTTTCCAGGGAGACGCCAGGTGTTCAGGGAATCAATCGCTTTTGGGCTCCGGAGGTGATCGAATTCAAAGGGAAATTTTTCATGACTTACAGTGCAGGCTTTACCGATGGTGTCTTAAAATTGTGCCTTGCTGTCAGTGACGATCCTTTAGGACCATTTGTCAATTACAAATCACCTTGGTTTGAGCATAAATTATCTCATATTGACGCCACGATATTTAACGATGGTGATAAGGTATATGCCTATTTTGTAAAGGATTGCAGTACAAATATTGTTAATGGAAGGGCGACCAGTCAGATATTTGTAGCTCAGTTAAGTGATGATCTTCAATCATTTGTTACCGAACCAACTCTGGTGATTACGCCCGATCAACCCTGGGAGGACATCAATGGAGCCCAGCTCTGGAATGAAGGGCCATCCGTTTTGAAACACAAGGGAAAATATTACCTGACCTACTCTGCCAATGGATTTAATACCCATGAATATTGTGTCGCCTATGCAACCGCTGATAACCCAATTGGCCCGTGGAAAAAAGCCTCTGAGAATCCAATTCTTAAGGCGAATTTGACTATTGGAGTATCCGGTCCGGGGCACAATAGTTTTGTTAGGTCGCCCGACGGCACTGAATTATTCATGGTCTATCATATACACACTTTTCCTGATAAACCCAGCGGCAACAGGACCGTTTGTATCGATCGGGTCCAATTCAAAAATGGGAAAATGGTTGTGAAGGGTCCGACAAAAAGTCCGCAGCCTTATCCGAAAAGCGATAAGAAAGAGGAGTAAATTGAAGGTTTGCATAACAATTTTTCAAAGGGATAACCTTTTGGAGTCAACATAGAATTCTCTATCGTACCAAAATAAAAATATGATGAATAATAAGGTAAAGGAATTCAGGGAATATCGGGCCAGGATGAATGAAAAAATTCTGTCGGCCGACAACAAGGTGATGAAGCGGATCTACAACATCGACACCAACACCTACCTGGAAGGAGCGCTGTCCACCAAAACAAAGGAGATGCTGGGATTGGTTAGCTCCATGGTTTTACGCTGCGACGACTGCGTCAAATACCACCTGGAGAAATGCCACGAACAGGGCGTAACCACTGAAGAGCTCTTCGAAATTTTCGCCGTAGCAAATTTGGTCGGAGGCACGATTGTCATTCCGCACACCAGAAGGGCAGTGGAATACTGGGAAGCAATTAATGAGTAATTTTGGATTATGCCTCAGGCTACTAAACTAGAACTTCTTGCTCCGGCTAAAAATCTGGAATGCGGTATCGCGGCTATCCATCATGGCGCTGATGCTGTTTATATTGGCGCTCCCAAATTTGGAGCGCGGGAGGCAGCGGGAAATTCTATCGGTGAGATTGAAAAACTGGCTGCAGAGGCCAGGGTTTTCAAAGTCAAAACGTATGTAGCCCTCAATACAATACTTTACGATCAAGAACTTGAAGAGGCGGAGAAAATCATCCGGCAGGTTTATGAAGCAGGCGCGGATGCCCTGATTATCCAGGATTTCGGTATCCTCGAAATGGATTTACCTCCCATTGCCCTTCATGCCAGTACCCAGGCCAACAACTTCACGGTAGGTAAACTGAAATTCCTGGAAGCGGTCGGTTTTGAAAGAGCCGTTTTGGCAAGAGAGCTTTCACTGGATCAGATCAAGGAAATAAGAGAAGAGACCTCCATCGAACTCGAAGCCTTCGTGCATGGTTCGCTTTGTGTGAGTCTCAGCGGACAATGTTACATGAGCCATGCCCTGGGGGGTAGAAGCGCCAACCGCGGTGCCTGTGCCCAGCCCTGCCGCAAGAAGTACACCCTGACCGATGCCACCGGCCAGGTGATCGTCCGGGATAAACACATGCTGTCGCTGAAAGATCTTGACCGTTCCGGCTCTATCAGGGAGATGGCTGAAGCGGGTATCCGCTCGTTCAAGATCGAAGGACGGCTCAAGGAGGCCGACTATGTGAAAAACATCACCGCCTGGTACCGGCTGGAACTCGATCGGATACTGGAAGAAAAACCAGCATTCACGGCGGCATCCCTGGGCAAGACGACCTTCTATTTCACCCCGGAACCGATGAAAACGTTTCACCGGGGCGCCACCGACTACTTCCTGAGAGGACGCAAAAATTCCGTAGCCGCGATGGATAGTTCCAAATCGACCGGCGAGGAAATTGGGGTGGTTTCCCGGCTTTCGCCGGATGGCTTTCAGATTGAAGGAGCTGCAGAGGTGGCCAACAACGATGGATTGACCTTCCTCAACCGCGATGGGGAAAGCCTTGGTTTAAAGGTGAATAAGGTAGAGAACGGGACGATTTACCCCGACCGGATGAATGGTGTTTTTGTGGGGGCAAAAATCTTCCGGAACTACGATCATTCTTTCCAAAAAGAGTTATCAGCCCGGACTTCCGAACGCAAGATCCCGGTAAGTTTTATCCTCGAATCGACCGAAAAAGGATTTGCCTTGCGTACGCCTGATAGCCAGTCATTTGAACAAAAAATTACAAAAATCAAGGCACACGATATCGCTAAATCCCGGGAAAACATCCTTCGACAACTGGCCAAATTGGGAGAAACCCATTTTGTGGCATCGGCGATAGATACTTGCGGTAATGAGGAATATTTCTTCACCGTGCAGCAGATAAACGATTTACGACGCGGACTGCTTTCCATCCTAACCCAAAAGGAGAGAACCCGCCAACCTCTGGATCAGTCCGAAAATCATCTGCAAAAGCCTTCCCAAACTTCTTCCTCTGCTGCCATCCTCCCCTTACCGGTGGAAACTCTTCCATTTGAAAACAATATTTCCAACCGGCTCTCCAGACAATTTTACAGAAAACACGGTTTGGAAAATCCCGAGTCTGCCGTCGAAAAAAGAGCCCCGTCCGGCAGGCAACAGGTGATGATCACCAAAATGTGTCTGCAGCACGAACTGGGATTCTGCCCAAAATTTGGAGGAACCTTTCCTGCGCATTTGTCATTGCCATTTTATCTGACCGATGGGGACAATCGTTTCGAACTCGGTTTTGACTGCATACATTGCATGATGAGGATCCTGGTCTTCACCCCGTTTTGAGCCCAACCGGAGGAATTTCAAAGTTTACACAATTGGCTTCATCCTTTTCGTTAGGAGATGTATAATTAGCCAGGCCAGGAAATAGGCACATCCACAAAAAACGAACAACAGGTCATAGCCAATTTTTATGTTTCCCAGATTCTT
Organism: Bacteroidia bacterium; assembly: GCA_025358395.1. The sequence goes on along the minus strand of JANYJT010000044.1, from coordinate 24,312 downwards.
ATAATATGAAAGGAGTGAACCAACTACCAGCGGGAATAGAGTGGATGCAATTGATCCCGACATACCTCCAATTCCTACCACAGAACTGACAGCATTTTTTGGAACAATATCGGAAACTATGGTAAAAATATTGGCACTCCAGGCCTGATGGGCCGCAGTTACCAGGCTAATAATAGCTACCGCAACCCAAATATCAGTTGTAAATTTTGCTAAAAAGATAGGTGTCACTGCGATAGCAGCAATAAGTAAAGTGGTTTTCCTGGCTTTTATCACAGTCCAACCCTTTTTGATAAAATAGGAGGATAAATACCCGCCTCCGATACTTCCAAACGTAGTTGCTGCATAAACCACGGCGAGGTGTAAGCTTGGCTTGGTAAGGTCTAAATTGAAAGTGTCTGAGAAATAGGCCGGGAGCCAAAACAGGAAGAACCACCAAATTGGATCGGTTAATACCTTTCCAACAATAAAAACCCACGTTTGCCGGAGAGCAAGTAATTGCTTCCAGTCAAATTTAACGGCATCGGTTGAAACTTCCGGCTCATTGTCGCTGTGAATAAAGTCAAATTCAGCGCTTTGAAGCCGCACTTGCTTAGAAGGGATTTCATAGAAAATCCACCAGAAAATTAGCCAGACAAAGCCAAGGGTTCCGGTAATCCAAAAAGCCTCCTGCCAACCATATACGCCTAAGATCCAGGGTACCAAAATCGGTGCCACTACTGCGCCAATACTGGTACCTGAATTGAAAATTCCGGTAGCCAAAGCTCTTTCCTTCTTCGGAAACCATTCCGCCACTGCTTTAACCCCGGCAGGAAAGTTACCCGCTTCGGCCAAGCCCAGAAGGCCTCTTGCCAATCCAAAACCAAGTGTACTTTTAACCAATGCATGTAACATGGCAGCAATGCTCCACACAAAAACAGATATGCTGTAACCTATCTTAGAACCCACTTTATCAATGAGGCCGCCGAAAATGACATATCCTAAAGCGTACATGGCGGCAAATGCCATCACAATATATCCATAGTCCACCTCTGACCAGTGAAATTCGGTTTCCAAAGTTGGCTTTAATAAGCCAATAACCTGTCTGTCAATGTAGTTTATTGTAGTTGCAAAAAATAACAGGGCACAGACTGCCCAACGGTAGTTACCGATTTTAGTTCTTTCCATCAACTTTTTTTAATGAACTCGTTAATCAATCTGATTTTGTGAGGAGCTGCTCAGAGAGGAAATTGCCACTTCGGCACCACCATTTTCTGCCGAAACATATGCGGCGTATATGGTTGCAATCACATCGGCAGCCAGAACACTATTGCTCTCAATGTGATCTCCGTAAGCTGCAGTACGGTAAAATGCGTCCATTTCGTGTTGATAGCCGTTAAACCAACCTTCGTCAGGCGAAATGTTCGACCATCCTTGTTTGGTTCCGGTTTTTTCAACCACATAAATGTCTTTGAAATTTTCATCAACCGGATTGTAGGTTTGCATGGCGTTATTAGGCGTAATGTTGCAGATCGACCGGTGATTGTTCGCATGAACTTCGAGGTAATTCTTCACTCCGCCATGCAGTAATTCGCTGGCAGTAATATCTGCTATTGTATTGTCATCGAATACAATGTGGGTCATCGCATAATCTTCCACATCGGTGTAGGTATCTTTCAGATGCCCTTCGTTTCTAAAATTGGGCAATCGGGTAATGGTATGGGTTCTTGCTGAAATTGTTTTGGGATGAATGGGTATTCCGTTAAGCGCCCTGCCTTCAACATGTTTCAGGTAAATGGCTGCTGATAATGGATGAGCACCTTTGCCCATCAGTGAGCCTCCACCTGCCATTCGCCATTTCCCATAATCGAGTGAATGAGAACCGGAATGCGATTGTTGCGCCTGAATCCAAAGAATCTGTGCACCTGTTTTTTCGATGACTTCACGTTCTTTTTGAATGACCGGTGCGTACACCCAGTTTTCTGCATACATGATGGAGCCCTGACTTGCATTTTCAGCATCCAGCAGCCGCCGAATACTTGCAACCGCCTGTTTTAATCCCTCTTCCCGTGGAAAAGTATCGCCATTAAAATCAGCGCTTCCATCGCCAAAGTATCCTGTAAAAGGTTTTTCAATAATTACATGTTTATGCTGACTTAATGCGGCTATTGCTATTGGTTCATGCGTAACAGGAGGTGTACAAACATGAAGCACATCGCAGGCTGCAATCAGTTCTTCCATACTTTCAAAGAGTCTGATTCCTCTTGTCGAAGTATATTCCTTTAATTCTTCCGGACTTTTTGAATAGGCTCCAATGACTTCAATTTTTGTGCTAAAAACACGTTTTAGGGCCTCGAAATGAAACCGTGCCGCAAACCCAGAACCGATGATGCCAGCTTTTAAAATTTTCTTTTCCATATAACTTTGAACTGGTTATTAATACTTTAAATACGGAAACCGTCATTCGACCCGTTCGAATTCCACGTAATCCAGTATTCTGATTATTGACTTTTCGCTTTGCGTTGGGTTGCAGCATCCCATTCGGCTTTTTGCGTTTGACTTAAAATCGTTCAGGATTTTCTGATAGGAATCCCAACGCGAATTAAAACTTCAAAGAACCAGGACTGCTTCTTCCGCCTGCGAACCGGTTAGAATTTTGCTAATCTCATTTTTGATTTTTACCTGAGCTTCAGCCTGGCTTTTTTCTGATGTAGCTTTGAATTCATCCGGATTGGCCATTTTATCAGTTTTCTTGTTTTTGTCATAAACTTCCTGCCTTATCTCCACATATGCCTTACTTAAATTGTCGGCAACTTTATCATTTAACCCATAGGATTGAGCCAGACTTGTTGCCTGCGCTTTCCAAACTGCGCTTTCAGGCTCTTTTCCTTTTTGTGCAAGAGCCGCTAATTGAAAAGCGATTAGTATAAGGAATATAGCTTTGACTTTGAAACTGTTTAAGTTGTACTTCATGGTATATATTATTTCCTGTTTTATGATTTACGTGAACTACTTATATTCCTCAGCAATCGCTTTTTTAAGTTCCTTTAATATTGCCGGAACCATTTTCTCTGCATCGTAAGGCCTGGATGGGTAATCGGGTTTCTTTTGGGTTTTCATGACCTTATCTCCCAATGTTTCAATGGGAAGATATCCACGATAACCACTGTTGGCAACAATTCGTATCAGCCGCGGCATATCAATTCGTACCCGGCTTAAAACGCCAAACGGACTCTCTTTTACCTGGAAATTAACTGCATAAGGCATTACCTTTTCCATGTCGATGTAAGGATCGTCTGTAATGAAATAGCCCGTATCTACAATAATACCAAACCATTTTGAATCAACCATTTTGACCATTTTTATGGTTTGCTCTGCGGTTTGCAACATATCGCCATGGTTTTGGACCCCAATGAGAACCCCATATTTCGCGGCGTACGCTGCACATTCTTTATAGCTCTCAACCATCCATGCGGTTACCTCGTCCCACTTATTTTCGTAACCGGCTGGAATTGGGCCGGCAAAAACCCGCAATACCGGAGCGCCGAGTTTAGCAGCCACTTCAATGTATTCCTTGATGTGTTTTACATGCTGTGCCCGTACAGCCGGATCAGGATCGGCCATATCGTTCCGTACCCCTGTGCCACTAATTTCGATGCCCTTTTTAAATGCGTGCAGTTTCAGATCGAAAATGTATTCATCAGATGGCACTTTTGGATAACCGGGAAAATAATATCCTGTCAGGTCAACCGCATCAAAATCATGATCTGCGGCGTAATCAATAAAGTCGAATAGCGACATTTCACCGCTATTCAACTTCTTCCCAAAAGAAAATGCATTGAGACTGGTTTTTACCGCTGAATTGGTTTTTTTCTTGGTTAAATCCTGATTGTGCTTGTTTAAGGCTGGTGTATTGATACTTAGATCCTGAATCCGGATATTTTTCCAATACACGTGCATTGGTGTCTTTTCTTTTGTCGCGTGAACCTGTAACCCAATAATTCCGGATGGGGTCATTTCATCGAACAAGGAACCGGCAAATACACCGTTAATCCAGGTATACATCCGATAGGCGGTAGCTTCTATCCTGAAATGGTTCCATTCACCCGGTTTGAAAGCTTTCCGTGCCTCTTCGTTATGCGTTAAGTCGACCAGCCAGCCGCGGCGCTGTTCGTCATAAATGCCACCAGTCCAGCTTCTTGGTTCTGTTCCTGGAGCAATTTTTTCACCATTTGCACGATAGTTTGCCGGTTCTTTTGAATACATTTCCTTTTGTGCCGGATCGATTTCCACCTGATAACCATGGACGATACCATTTTTGTAATTTTTGTCCTGGATACTACGAAACTGAATTCCTGAGTTCAGTCCTTCATCCACTTTAAAATCAAGCTCAAGAATAAAATCGCCATATTTCTTTTTGGTGGCCAAAAAACTGTTCGGCGAGTCCAGAACTGCTGTTCCTACAATCATTCCGTCCTTTACTTCATATTTTGCACTACCTTGGATTTGCTCCCAGCCGTTGAGGGTTTTTCCATCAAAAATGCTTTCCAGGGTTTCAAAAGGTACGGGTGGTTGCGAGTACCCAAGGTTTCCAAACAATACCAGCGTAATCAGAATGATCTGTGAGACAATTAATTTACTTATTTTCATATACATATAATTTTTTATTTATTTGTCGTAATAACCTCCCAAATAATCGTAAATCAGGTTTTTTAACGCTACCGGTTTCACCGGTCCATTTTGTCTGTAAATAATTTTTCCTCCCGGAGCAATTACCACAGTAAAGGGGAGCGGGCCTTTCCATTCGGTATCCAGTGCCTTTATGATGGCATCTGTACTAGCTCCGGAATAGATAAAATTCAACGTCCTACGGCCCTCTTTAACAAGGCGCCGCTTCAAGGGATTCGGTGGTACGGCTTGCTGATTCTCCAGAAATTTCATGGCTTGTTCCTTCATTTTTGGATTATCCATTGAAATGGTAACCATTTCAAAAGGTCGGGTGCCAAGGCGCTGTGAGAGTGCAACCAAGTCAGGAAATTCGGCGACACAGGGGGCACACCAGGTAGCCCAGACATTAATCAGACGAAGTCGGTCTGAGTTATTTCCGGCAAGGTCAGCTACTCCTGAAGCATCTATATCCTCAAGAATTACGGGCTCCTTACTCTTGCTAATTTTTTCTTTTACAACATTTTCGCTCTTGTAATTCCATTTTGTCGAGCAGCCCATCACGGTTGTTTTGGGCGTTGTTACCGGTTTCCCAGCCAGAAGCTCCCCAATCGCGTTGCGGGTATCGTGTGAAGTTACGGTTGATGGATCTGCAAAGCGCGAATCATCTACGCGCCCCCAATATCTCAGCTTACGTTCCTGATCAAAAATAAACACATGGGGAGTTGCCAGACAACCATACGCCTTGGCAGTTACCTGTTTATCTCCATCGTAAAGATATGGGAACGGAAATCCCGCTTCTTTAGCATAGAGTTTCATCTCCTCAAAGCTGTCGTTATATTTGGAATAGCCTAGTTCAGAGCTTAAAACACTTTCGGGATTATTCGGATTAATGGCAACAACCCCAAGTCCAAGAGGTTGAAATTCCTTTACCATAGGTATTAATCTTGTCTCTGCGGCATGTGAGTAGGGACAGTGATTGGAAAGAAATACGACCATCAGAAGTTTTGCAGATTTAAAATCAGCGAGGGTATATGTTTTGCCATCAATTCCGGGCAATTTGAAATCTGGTGCGCTGTCGCCTATGTTCAAGCTCACCGCATCGGGTGGCAGTCCGTCGGTAACTTCTCCTCTCTGCCTGGTTTGCTGTCCAATTGCATGAATGGACAAATCACAAATCAGCAATGCTAAGAATGCTGTCTGGGCTAATGTATTCATTATCAAATCTGTATTTTCACAAATTGAATGCTTCTTTTTGTGCTTCCTTTACTTTTTTCATGAAAGCAGGAACCACTGTATAAGGATCGTAAACCGGTCTGGCGGCATTGTCCGCTGAAACGTTCCTTTTATTTTTATTACCACCTACCGGCGAAAGCGTTTCAATGGGCATATAACCGCGGTATCCGGCTCGTTTCATGATTTCCATGATTCTTTTAAGATCAATTTTCACATCACTTTTTGCACCAAAAACGCTCTCTTTCAACTGAAAATTTACGGTGTAAGGCATGACCTTTTCGATATCAACATAGGGATCTTCAGTTAAAAAATAGCCGGTGTCATTAATCACTCCCAACCAGTCGGAATTGACCATTTTTACGAGTTTTATAGTCTGGTCGGCCGTTTTCAGAAAATCACCATGGTTTTGCACACCTACCAGAACGCCTTTTAATTTGCCATATTCGGCACATTCTTTTAAGCTTTCTGACATGTATTTGGCGATTTCGTCCCATTTGTTTTCATATCCAACAGGAATTGGGCCTGAGAAAACCCTGATCACCGGTGCACCTAATTTTACTGCAACATCAATGAATTCTTTCACATGTTTTACCCCTGCGGCCCGTACTACAGGATCGGGATCAGCAAAATCGTTCCTAACTCCGGTTCCGCTGATATCAAGACCTAACTGAAATGCATGTCGTTTTAAATTATTGATGTATTCGTCACTTGGAACTGCAGGATACCCAGGAAAGAAATACGCTGTAAGATCTACTGCGTCAAAGCCTTGTTCTGCCGCATAATCCATCAGTTCAAAAACTGACATTCCCGAACCATTTCCACGACCTTTTGCCTGATCTAAAAGTGGTTTTGTAAACGAATAGGCATTCAGGCTTATTTTAACGGATGCTTTTCCCTTCCTCTCAATTGGGTTTTGAGCCCATCCCGCTGAACCAACTAAACAAAGTAAGATGGCAATCTTCAAAGACAGCGTCATAGACATTGTCTTGTAAATAACGAATTTTAATGTCATTAGAATGATTTTTTTACTATGCTAAACGACTAACGATCTTGATTTTTATATTCCTCATTTATAGCTTCCCGAACTGCTTTCAGGAAGACGGGGACAACCGTATAGGGATCATAGCCCTGTTTTTTACCAACCGGTGCGGTTTCTCCTTTTGGCACTCTGGCAGAGAGTGTTTCAATAGGCATATAGCCACGGAACCCGCTATCTTTCACTATTTTCATAATTCGTTTTAGGTCAATCCGAACCGGACTTCCGAGCGGAATAGGGCTCTCCTTTAACAGAAAGTTAACAGCATAAGGCATTACTTTGGCTATATCAATGTATGGATCATCGGTCAAAAAATAACCCGTGTCGACAATAACGCCAAACCACGGTGAATCGACCAATTTTACGAGTTTTAGCGTTTCATCACCTGTTTTTAGAAAATCACCGTGATTTTGAACCGCTATTATAATCCCACGATCTTTTGCATAGGCCACGCATTCTCTGATATCGGCAGCCATATAATTTGCTACAGAATCCCATTTGTTTTCAGAACCTGTGGGAAGTTTGGCACCTGAAAAAATACGTACTACCGGCGCACCCAACTTAACGGCAACATCTACCCAGTCTTTTACATGCTTCACATCAGCCGCCCTTTTTACCGGATCGGGATTGGCAAAATCATTTCTTACCCCGGTTCCGCTGATATCAAGACCCAATTCGAATGCCCTTTTTTTTATGCCATAAATGAATTCATCGCTTGGCAATTTTTCAGGGTAACCCGGGAAATAATAACCGGTGAGATCTACCGCATCAAAATTGTTTTCGGCGCAAAAATCCATCAGATCATACAAAGACATTCCTTTGCCACCCCGAAGATTATAATCGTTCAGCAACTTGTTGAAAGCATAAGCCTGCATTGAAACCCGGACATGAGAACCCCCTTCGCGTTGAATGGGTTGTTGTGCAAAAATGGAAAGTTGAGAGAGAAGTAATGCTCCGGCGAGAAATGGTAGAAGCAAAGTTTTCTTAATATGTTTAAATTTAATTTGTTGCATTACTAAATTATTTCTTGGTTACCGGCTGAAGTCCAACAGCACCCATTTCTCCGTGAGTCAATGTTTCCCATAAAACATGGTGATTGCCTGTTGATGGGCGATCCAACGGAAGAGCAGCTGCCATTTTAGGCAGATTGTTGTTCATGCGGTTATGAAAATGATTATAAGCAATCTCCCAGGTAGAATTTAATGCAAAAGTCAAATTTGCAGGAGCTGGAACATTATTTGGTTTAATATATTGAGCCTCAAATTCAATGGCTGCCATGATCCGTTTCCCTTGCTCTTTATACAAATCTACATCCTGAATAAAGGCAGTTTCAGCTGCATTCGACATTGAGGCAAAAGCCATAGTAGGATGGTGGGAATCGCGGGCAGTTTCCTGTAAAAGGCCGTCTACAAATTCGGGAGTAAGCCCTTTGTTACCCCAAATTGCCGGTCCGCAACCAGGAGGTTCGATTGGTGCAGAACCATCTGATTTTAAGTAGATATAAGCCGGAGTACGACCTCGCCACATTTTTACCCCCAAATCGAAAACCGACCGGTCATCGCAAAATACACCAATGTTAATCAATGCTTCGCACATGGCCAGTTCTTTATTCCCGTTCTCACAATCGCCATGTATAATTGATGGCAGATATTGTGTTCTTAACATATTTTGGAATTTGGCGATATCAGTTTCCGACCAGCCGTTATAAGTGTACCGAATGATTTCTGCAGCGCGTGGCCAAACCGACCCGCTCCAGGCAGACTGTACTGGTCCATTGGCATAATTGTGTCCTCCTTTTAAAGTTTCAGCCCATGCATTCATGATTTGAATGGCATTTTCGGCATATGCCTTTTCTCCGGTTATGCTCCACATTAACGCTTGTGTATAAGCTGCTGCACAATCTGCCTGTTCAATTTTGCAACCAATATCGGGATTTGAACGGGGCCCGCATGAAACAATTTCTACCGGATTTGCTTTGTAATCTAAAGCAGCATAGGGATCACTCTTCATTTTTTCGAAAGCAGACTTTTGAGGCTCAACATTTGTAGAAACACGTTTTTTTATTTCTGTCAGTTGAGCACGGCTTAACAAAACTCCGGGATGATTAAAACCTGCCGGTTTAGCTGGTTTTCCACTTGCATCGGCAGTAGTTACAATTGAGGGGGATGCGTAAACCGGATTACTCTCCGCATCGTAAGATGATTCTACTGCTTTGCCACCGGTGTATTTTGCAATTTCGTTTGTAGCATCCGGGGCGCCTTTTTTTCCACCACCCTTTTTCCCGCCACCTTTGTTGCCCCCACTTTTCCTGGTTAGCGTATCTGCAGCTGAAACTACTGTATGGTAGGCTTCGGTCCCTTTGATGGTTTTATCTATTACCCAGATATTTTTAAACTGATAAGCGGTGCCATGTTCCTGAAGATAAATCGGACCCACTCCGGCTTCACCCAGCTTGCCTGTTGAGCCTTTCACCGCCTTAATTGCCACATCGTTGTATATGGTCACGCCGTTGTGGACAACAGTAATGCGCGCATTTTCGGTTTTTTTCGTTCCTGAAGCATCGAAACGAGGCGCTCTGAAATCAATGTCGAATGTTTGCCATCGCATTGGAGGAAAAGCCGGATTGACAGTTGGTACCAACTCATTGGGTTCGGCTTCGGATACATTTCCGAAAGCGATTGGACCGGTCTGTCCATAAGCATCCTTGATATTCATTTCGTAGCGAGCCATCAGATAAACTCCACCATTGGTCACCGGTCCCAAAAGACGGAATTCGAGGTGTAATTTAATATCTCCAAATTTTTGTCTTGAGATGATTGATTCATATAAACCGGCGGCATGAGGAACCACTTCCAGAAATCCTCCGGGTACAATCTTCCAATTATCAACAGGGGTGCCACCAACCAGCCAATCTTTTTCCAAAACTTTCGTCCAGGCATCAAGGTTTTTGCCATCAAACAGCACGATGGCATTTTTAGGCGGCGCAGCATTCATAGTAGGTGAAGTACGGTAGAGGCTTTGCATTTCCAACTTCTCATTCCCTTTATTGACAGTTAGTTTTCCGTTTTCAATTTTACCGGCCCATCCTTCACCACTAATATTCAAAACATTTTCGCCGGCTTTTTCACTTGAAAGAACCGCTAAAGGTGTGCCTCTGGAATTAAGATCTGTCGTAAGATTTGCTTTGTATGTGCCATCCGTTGTAAGATAGACCTGGGCGAAATATTTGCCTCCTTTCATCTGCCATTCACCCAAAAACGGATCCGCTTTTTCGGTTTGCCGGGCAAAAGAACTGCCCATAATAGCCATGAAAAGGCTAAAAATATTTAGAATTTTGAACATTTTGTTTTTATTATGTTAATTAAATTACTTGGCTGCAACATCGCCATATATTGCCAAACCCCGGGTAGTATTATTACCATTGATACCCCATTTTGCAGCAGCATTTGTATTGACAGGAACAATTCGGAATGTAACTGTCGAACCTTCTGCGACATCCTTTAGTGCGGCAAATTTCCCCAGGTTAATTGTACTTGGAATGTTAGATCCTTGAATGTTATAATCAAGTTCAGTAAAATTGGTTCCATTCAACGAATACTGAATACTTACCTGTGAATCGCCACCACTAGTCCGACAAGTAATGTCAAGTCCACTCAGGTGAAGTACTTTGCCTGTCGGTACTTTTACGGTTGTTGTCACGTAGCGTGATGGAGCCGAAAGCCTGTTAGCATCAGTATTCAAATCGCAATTCATTGTAGCCAGATCCTTTGCATATTTTGTAGTGGAAGAAGATCCGTTGAAATTGGTTGCCACCAAATTGGATACTGTAATGGCCGCATTTGTGTTTGTTTTAAATGCAATTGAAGTCGAATAATTTGAAGTCGAAACATCCCAGACTACTTCAAAGTTACCAACTACAGGCATAATTGGTTTAACAACAGTTGTCGTAACGGTTCTGGTGGAAATAAACGAGTCGAAACCATTTATCGTAATTACAATGTCACCTACAACTGTTGGCGTACCGGTTATGGTCAGATTCAATGATCCTATTCCGGTTCCCAATTTTGGATTGACAATTCCTGTGACCGTAAGACCCGCTGCGGCTGCGCCACTCATAGTGGCCGAGATGCTTGCAGTAACGGTACTACCATCTCCGTTTTTATAAGGAATAGAAATATAACTTGTAGAAGCTTCGCCTGTTGTTAATAATCCCGAAAAGACCGGATTTAAAAAATATAGCCCCAACATTGATATGAAACGACTTTTGGTTAAATCTGACAAATCGGTTGTTATCCTTGGACTCAATAAAAAACCAATTAGACCGGGGGATACAATCCCTTTCAAAGTTCCGCTACCGGTTAAAACAGCGTTCCCGGCAAAAGTTGCCCCAGTTGGAACCTGCATTAAAAAGGATTCTTCACTACCGCTAACTTCCATCGTGAAAAGAGTTGAACCCCATGTCGGATACTTAATGATATCCAGATAAGATTTTGTGATTTGTGTATTGTCGATAGCCACATACATTGCCAGATAATTATTAAGCTGATTATGTGCAACTTTTACTGGGGCAAGAACAGCTCCTGTAGAAGTTACCTTTATATTGCTGAGATTTTGAATGGCAAAAAGTGGATTCCCATTTTTGTTCGATAAAAGCGCACCCTTGGTCCGTATTGTCAATACATCACCGAAATGATAAATCCCTTTGGTAAGTGAGTTGGCAATAATAGTTGCTGTAATTCCATAATTTGCAACGTTTTTACCCGCTGTCGCATCTGCTGAGCAATTATTATCAACCAAAGAAAGTGTGATTATATCAGCCGCTTCAACAACATTCGATACTGTGACGGAAATAAATTCACTTGCAGTTTGAACACTCGAGCCTCCGGAGGATAATGCTTTGCCCCTCGCAACCAAATCCTTTACTGGTAAAAGTACAGGCACAATGTCAGTTGTGAAAGATTTCTGATCTCCAAAATAATTTTCACCAGCCGAGGTTTTTACATAAAATTTGTAGACATATTTGGTGGCACCCAGTAAATTGCCAACTAAACTCGTAAAAGCTTTTTGTGAAACAGAATCCTTAACAAATTTAAAATTAGTAAAGATCCCTGTTGATTCAGGAGCTAATGCAACACCGACCTCGGTCACGTCAATTTTACCTGAATAATACCAGGCCCCGCCTAAAGTAACATTTGCCTCATCAATATTGCTGGCATCTGTAGTCGAAAGTATTGGTTTTCCTGATTGAATGATAGAAATTTCCGAACCTGAACCCGAGCTGTTCAACAGAAGAAGCGCTTTACGAAAGTCCCCATCCAGGATTTTTACCGAAATGGTGATCGTTTGTTTACCCGCATCTCCGACAAGGGTTGAGACGGAGCACCATTCTGTATTATCCGTCAGCTTGTTGTTCAAAAGCTTGGCAGACCATGCACGGTTCGAAGTAAATTGAATATTCTGCGTGCCTCCTTCCTTGCTAAACATTAAGGTATCATTTCCTGAACTAAGTGATGGTTTTACCGGCAAATCGTATACGCGATCACAAGACCAAAGTCCCCAGATACTTAATGACATCGTAAGCATCATCAACCAGGTCGAAATTCTATTTGTTGATTGTTTCATAATTATATCAATTTTTTTGAATTAATTCCCTTAGAATCCGGGGTTTTGCTCCATTGGGATGGATACATTCGCGTCAATAACACTTTGTGGTATTGGAAACAAAGTATCGCGTAGTGCCATGTTCTTATCCTTCCCATTCCGCGAAGAAATCCAGTCGACGAAATCGCTGCCCGACAAGGTGCGAAGCAGCGTATAACGCCTTTGTTCTTCGCCCATTAACTCTCTTGCACGTTCTTCGAGTATAAGTGAAAGTGAAATATCAGAAGAGGTTACAGAAAGTGCATGGGCACGTAAGCGTAAAGCATTAATATCGCTTATAACCTGCGCATTATTACCTAGTTTAAGTGCAGCCTCAGCACGCAATAAAAAGGTTTCTGCCAAGCGGCTATATACCTGGTCTTGATGTGATGCATTATTTTTTGGATAACCAACATCACAAAAATTGTATTTTAAGGTATATGGCCAATTGTTGGTGTCTCCTTCAGAGGAACCCGATTTCAGATTGGAAAAACCGTTTACAGTACCCTGATTCCGGTCGTCACATTTTGCAATATTTGGAGTGCCTATCCAAATGGTATCACCAATGACCCAGGGAGTACCGGTCAAACTTTTTGTTCCTGAAAAGAGATCATAATTGCCTAAAATATAGTACTTGGCTATTGCAAAAGAGGAACCCCTGTCGTCAATAACCCGGCTGGTGAAGTTGCTGGATGAATTATACAGGTACAAAGACCATTTGGTAAGGGCCGCACGTGAAAAGCCCCGTCCTCCGCGGGATTCGTCATAATATGAAATAGTAGCGGAGGATCCGATCTTATTTGCTGCCTCAAATTTGGGGCGGAGGGAGAAACGCATCAGATTGGCTCCACCGCCGACCACATTTTTTTCCCATTGCATGACCCACAACGCTTCCGAATTACCTGCCTCGATATTCACATTGGTCGGATTGAACATGTCCATAAAAGCGCATCCGGCTCCGCTGCCTAACCTATTTTTAATCAATGCATATGGTCCTTCAACAATGCACTTATTGGCAAACAGGTAAGCAGAATCCAATTTTGATTTATTGTAATTTCCTTCCTTCTTTCCTGCCTCAGCCAGGAACATTTCAGAAAGATAATTTAGGACAACTCCCTTTGTAGCCCGACCAATTTGGGATGGTTTCCAATCCATTCTTTGTTCCGCATACAAGAGATCTTTAATTATTTGCCTACGAATTTTACCTATGTCATCGCGAACATAGTCTGTCCTGAAATTATCGCCGGTAACTTCATTGAGTACCAATGGGACTTTACCCCACATATAAGTCATGTGACGATAAGACCAGGCACGGATAAAACGGGCCTCAGCCACAATCCGCTCTTTTGTTTTTATGTCGGTCCATTTTACAGCGGGATTGTCCGAACGTTCAATAAGGAGATTCGCGGCCAGAATCGTTTGGTACAGCCAGGAAAATACACTCTTAAGGCTTTTGTCTGTTGGAACATTGGCTTTTGACCAGTCAGAATAGATTACCGAGAATTCACCTGTTGCCGAAGCGCCACAATTGTACACATCTGTACCTGCCATGTTCATCAAGGCACGAAGGCCTGTTTCACCGAACGAATCAGTATTTCCATACCCTTCACGTTCCTGACGGGCCAAGGCATAAAGTCCATTGAGTCCCGATTCAAATCCCGACTGGGAATTATACAATTGATCCGCAGTAAGAAAGGTATCCGGATGTTCATCAAGCAAACTTGAACTACAAGCGGAAAATGTCATTAAACCTGCGATGACAACAAAGAATTGTATTATTTTTTTCATAAATCTGTCTATTTCTTTAAAAGTTACGTTTTACTTAAAAAGTAAAGTTAAGTCCCAAAATAAACTCTCGTTGAAGTGGTATAGCACGTTGGTCGCCAAGTTCAGGATCCATACCTTTGTATTGTGTAAACGTTACCAGATTTTTACCTGCCACATAAAATTTCGCCTCTTGTACCTTTAATTTTGAAAGGAATTTCTTAGGAGATCTATAAGAGAGTGTAATGTCTTTAATCCTCCAGAAGTTTGCTTTTTCATAATAGGAAGGAGAAATGGTCCGGGCAGCGATGTATGTGTTGGAATTTGAGTCGGTGGACCACATTTCATTTGAAGGATTGTTTACGGTCCAAAAATTTTGAGATACGTAATAGTTTTTAGCTTTAAAAGGATCTGCCTTTACAGCTCCATGGGTACCATAGAGGAAAATGTTTACCTGGAAATTGCCCGCATCAAAAATATTATTCAAACTCCAGGTCATGTTTGGTTCGGTCGAACCAATAATTTGACGGTCGCCAGCGTCATACGTGCCATTGTTATTCAAATCATCATATTTCGCATAACCGGGCAATGCAGTGTATTGTGCTGCAAGTTGAGCCTCTTTGCTTTGCCAAACGCCTGTGATGTAGTAGTCGTAAGCAACATTTATTGGATTTCCCAGGAACCATCCATTGTCAACATCATCACGACCATCTCCGTATAGATCAATAATTTGAGTGCGCAGGAGAGTTAAATTGAGCGTGCTTTTCCATCCAAAATTCTTCGTTCGGATATTATCCGATTCGATGGAAAATTCGACACCCTGATTGCGGGTCTTCCCAATATTCTGAAAAATAGAACTAATACCATTGACAGCCGAAATGCTGCGTTTTAGTAAAAGATCCCTGGTGTTATTTTGGTAGATATTGAATTCTCCGGTAATGCGGGATTTTAAGAACCCAAAATCGATGCCAAAATTGCCGGAACGGGTAGTTTCCCATGAAAGACTCGGCGTTCCCAGGGTTGTAGGTATATAACCTGCCGCTAAACTGCTTCCTATAAGATAGTCGTTGTTCCCAAGCCTCGAAATCGTTTGAAAAGCTGAAATAGCCTGATTCCCACTTTCGCCATATGACAGCCGCAGCTTTAGCGTATTTGCGACTTTTTTAAAGGACTCAAAAAATGATTCATTGGATAAATTCCAGCCCAAAGCAAGGGATGGAAATATTCCGTGTTTATTGTTTGCCCCGAATCCTGAATAACCATCCCTACGGGCAGTCGCAGTAATTAAATAACGGCTGTCGTAAGAATAATTGACCCTGAACATTTGGGAAATGAGCGCCGTTTTGTAATTGTTGTATGTATTTGTTACCAATCCGGCAGAAGACATTCCCCAATAGGAGAGTAAGTCATTCGGAAAATTTTGTCCCTCTTGTATAGTTTTGCGTGAAGTTTGTTGCTCAAAAGAATATAATCCGGTTAAAAACAAATGGTGTTTCCCGAATTCCCGCTGATAATTTAGAATATTTTCAACGGCATAAGAATAATTCATTGAATTTTGCAAGGAAGCCCAGCCATTTATGCTCTTTTTGGCTCCTGTATTCAAACCCTGATACTGATTTTCATTGGTTTGGCCATACTGAATGTCGGTATTAACGGTATAGGTCAACCCCTTTTTAATGTTTGCAATGAGTGACATAGTTGAAGTAATATTATAACCAACATTGTAATCATTGTACAACAAACTTTCGATGGGATTGTATCTTTTCTCATTGTCCGCATCAGGCTGGATATTGATTGAACCATCAGGATTGAAAGGGCGCATGAGTGGTGACTTGTTGAACACATCAACAAAACTTGGTTTTGCGCCACTTTTATCTTTCCATGTTAACATATTACTTGAAGTAATGCTCAACCATTTTGTAATATTTGCCTGAAGGTTGACCCGATTTGTTACGCGCGTATATTTGTCGTTAATTACAATACCCTTTGTCGATAAAAAACTGCTCGCGATATTGTATTTAATGTCTTTGGTACCCCCGGAAACGGTGAGGTTGTGTCGGGTACTTTCACCCATTTGGGTAATTAGCCCTTTCCAGGTCCAATTTTTCCAACTGTTGTCAGCATAAACTGCCCTTTCGGAATTTGAAAGGCCCATTAAGGCATCGTCAGGATTTGAAAAATCATTCCAGTTATTTTTGTATGCCAGGTATTCAGTACCATTCATAATATTTGGGAAGTTGGCAACGCTTTGGATTGAATAAAAACCGTCATACTTCACAACAGCCTTACCCTCACTGCCTTTTTTGGTGGTGATCAGAATTACTCCGTTTGAGCCACGGGAACCATATATTGCTACTGAAGAAGCATCCTTTAAAACCTCTATGGATGCAACATCATCAGGCGATATATCCGAAATTGTTCCGTGATAGGGCATGCCGTCCAGAACAAGGAGTGGAGTGGTACTGGCTGAAATAGAGTTTCTTCCCCGGATTAACATAACGGCGCTCTGACCATCAGGATCAGCACCCGCTGCTGTAGACATTACTGTTAATCCGGGTACTGTTCCTTGAATTGATTGAGCTATATCGGTTACTGCAACATTGTTGAGTCGCTCTTTGGAAACAGATCCAACAGATCCGGTTATATCACTCTTCCTTTGAGAACCATAACCGACGACAACAACTTCATCGACTCCTACCACATCTTCTTCAAGGATAATTGAAAAGTTCGTTTGCGTTCCAATTTTAATTTCCTGCTTTTTCATCCCAATGAATGAAAGCACCAGTACTTGCACTTCCTTCGGAACCTTTATCCTGAATTGACCGGTCGCATCGGTTATTGTCCCTATACTAGACCCTTTTACCACTACACTAACACCTGGTATCGAGATCCCTTTAAAATCTTTTACCGTTCCGGAGATTTCTTTCAATTGAGGTTGCTGTGCCCCCTCGCTTTCTGTCTTTTCCCCGATTTTGGGAGCAATGGAACGATCGGGAGTGATAATGATTTGTTTATTGCTAATTTCAAATTTTACGCCCGAATTTGGCAACATACTCTCGAGTATCTTGTCTACAGTTGTTGCTTCAAATTTGACGTTGACCTTCTTATCTAAATTGATTGCCTCATTTTTGTAGATGAAAACAAAATCACTTTGGGCCTCAATTTGATTAAAGACTTCCAGTAACGTAACCCCCTCCAAATTTAAAGTGATTTTTTTGTTTTGGGAGTAGGTTGAAGCTGAAAGGCTCATTAGGCCTGAAAAGAAGACAAGGAGGGTGAATTTCAATAAAAGAAACAATTCCCTTACGCGACAACGAGGGCCGCAAATTTCAACAAAAATTTTTTTCATGAATTTGCACTGGTTTAATTAGTTTGTTGGTATTTTAACCTTTCGGCAACTGGTCGAAAGTCAAGAAGTTCAAAGGACTCCGCCTGGTAGTTTTACCTCTTTTGCACCTGATTGATTTTAAGTGTTAATTATTGTTGATTGTCAAGGCTATTTATTATAAACAGGCCCTTGTCATTTTCTTTAAAAGTTGTCTCAAGCGTTTTTGACAGAGATTGCATAACAACCTCAATTTCATCTGTTAAAATTAGTTTGCCAGAGATCAGGGTCGTTGGAAGAGTTTTCCCTTCTATTTGTACTTTTTTGTTATAGTATTTTTCCAATCGGCCAACAATTTCATCGAGTGGTTTGTCCTTAAAAAAAAGCAAACCGTCTTTCCAGGAAGTATATTCAGTGAGATCCACCTCCCGGATTTCAGAGCTATTTGTGGCTGAACTATAAAAGCAACCCTGTCCGGGAGACAATTTTTTCTCTGAATTATCCAAATTATTTTTAGTCCGGGAAACGACCACCCCTCCTTCGACCAAGACAGTATAAGCAATTTTCTCATCTTCGTAGGCAGAAATATTGAAAGTTGTTCCCAAAACTCGAATGTCCATAAAATCAGTCTTCACGATAAATGGTTTGTTGGGATTTTTAGAAACCTCAAAGTATCCTTCACCCTTTAAATACACCTCCCTGTTATTTTCGGAAAACACTGCGGGAAAGAGCAAGGAACTGCCTGAATTTAATTGTACCCTGGTTCCATCGCTTAAGGCGATGAGGTGCCTGCGGCCAAATGGGACGATGATCTGGTTAAGAAGCTTCACCTTGGAAGTATTGATATTATCAAACTTTTCTTCCTGATCAAAATCTTTGATGACAATGGCTCCTCCATCTGCACTATATTCAATTTTCGAATCCTTGGAAGCCAATCTATGGGTAGATCCATCAGATAATTTAATTACCGCTACATTATCCGAAACTGTTTCGTTCGCGGCGATGGTGGCAAACGAATTCGATGTCAGACGATGATATAAAAATATTGAACTTGTAAGTAGGAAAATTAGAAGAGCCGCAACTTTATAAAAATCCCGTAAAATGAATGGAAATAAATTAACCTTCTTGTTACGAGCTGCATATCCTTTTGTGTTTTCCCAGATCCTTGCCATATCCACAGGATTCATCTTTCTTTGGGAAGACAAATTCAAGGCAATAAATTTGACAGCAAAAGAAATCGCCTCACGTTGTCCCGGAAATTCCTTTTCAAGTACATCTAACTGATTTTCAACACAGTTAGTCTCTTTAACCAAATTAAGAAAATTTTCGTCTTGAAGAAGTGAAACAAAACTAAGGTCAGTATCTTTTCTCATAGCTGTAATAAATGATTGAGTAGTGACTATATAGACAAAAAATCAGGATTTTTTTCAATCAAAATGAAAGTAATATATTTTGTGTAATTTAAATGGCTGTCAAATAGCACATTAAACAAATTTTACATACTCTGTAGAAATTGAGGCTGGCAATCTGAATTAAGAACCAAAGAGGTAAAACAGGATCTGGATTCTGTTAAATATCGACTCTTTAATTTTTTTTAAAGATCGGTAAACCAAAGTTCTGGAAGAGGAAATGCTGATGTCAAGCAATTCTGCAATCTGTTCATATTCAAATCCTTGCGAGTATTTTAAGAAGATGGCTTCCTTTTGATAGTCAGACAGTTTGTTAAGGGCCGCTTCCACTTTTCCGGTAAGTGACTTTTCTTCCTCTAAGTGAACAGTTGATTGCTCTGCACTAATTTCAAATTCAGCATCACCTGCTGAAATTAACCTGACAATTTCGGTGCGCCTGTTTTTTGACCTTAGCTCTTCGAGTAATTTATTACGCAGGGATTTAAATAGATAAATGGGCGTAGTATCAGAGGGTACCAGCTTCTTCCTTTTGTCAATGAGTTGGATAAAAACCTCCTGGATACAATCCTTGACCAAAAATTCATCTCCATGGATTTTAAGCCCATAAGAAAAAAGTTCGTGAACATAACGATTGTATAGTTTTGACAATGCTACGTCATCTCCTCCTATAAACCTTTGCCACAATTCATTTATTTCCTGGATTTCCATTAAAAATGAGCAAAATTAACCTCTGTAACAAAAATAGTTTATTAAAATCATAGAACCAACTTTGCAGATTTGATTGCCGGAATTACATTTTGGGAATATTTAGTATTTTCGAAATTTCAATCCACCTACCGAATAACACTTAACTTTTTATTTGACAGCCATGAAAGGAATAAATATTGGCTGATTTGATCCCCAAATATTAGCTTACTTTATCTTGCTCATATTTTGCAACTTACACAATAGCAAAAGGAAAAAATGAATTGTCTGCGCATATTTTCACTAAAAGGGGGGTAACCATCATGATTGTTTTTGTATTAATTACAAAAACAATCATGATGGAAGACCAACCTACCTTCAAACTTGGAATTTCAATGGCGGGTGCCGTATCTGCCGGCGCCTACACTGCCGGTGTGATGGATTACCTGCTTGAGGCGCTCGAAAACTGGCAAAAAGCCAAAGATCTGGGATTGCCCGGCACACCAAAGCACAATGTTCTCATTGAAGTCCTCACCGGAGCATCAGCAGGGGGCATGACAGCAGTGATCACTGCCGCTTCCATTCAGAAAGATATTCCGCACATTCATCAGAAGAATTATTTTACGCAGACCAGTGCTGAAAATCCGCTTTACGATTCCTGGGTCAACCTGACGGAAGATCCAAAAAATGATATGATGAGTCAGATGTTGGATCCGTCCGACATTACCGGATCTCCCGATTTAAACCCCAACCAGGAAGTTCGCTCCATATTCAATTCACTTTTCATCGAAAAAATTGCCCGCCGAACACTTGATAATACCATAAAGGATACTTCTGTCTCAAGGCCTTATTTTGCCAACAATTTCGAACTTCTGACCACACTTACAAACCTTCGGGGATTCAATTATGAACTTGAATTCCTTACTGCCGCAGGTAAGCGGGAGGACCGGATGACCATGCACAAAGACCTGATGCATTTTCAACTAAATACTCCGGGAGTCTATCAGAACGATGGCAAAATCCCCTTTCATTTTGATACTTCTGATGGTCTGAACAAACAGCTATTGATCGATGCGGCTATTGGTACAGGGGCTTTCCCGGGAGGATTGGCGCCCAGAGTCGTGATAAGAGATCCAAAGTTTATCAATGACAACCATTTGCTGAAGATCACCCATGGCAAAGATTACATTGTTGACCCATTAACCGACTACAATTCTGTTTGTGTGGACGGTGGGGTGATCAACAACGAACCCTACGATCTTGCAGAAACTATCCTGATCCAAAGGAGGAAGAAAGAGCAGAGCCAAAACTTGAATAAAGGGGAAGAAGCCAATCTCCAACTGGCCAAAAGTGCCTCAGATTTTGATACAACCATTTTGATGATCGACCCTTTCCCTAGCTATGATGAGTTGCCTGATGGCAATTATTTTGATTTACAGGCACTAAAATTCACTGCCGGACAACTATTTGGCGCCATGCGCCAGCAGTTAATGGTCAAAACTGATTTGCTTAACAGAGCCTATGCCGATGATGATTATACCCGTTTCATGGTTTCTCCAATTCGAACTAAAAACGGGGTTACTCAAAAAACCACCATCGCTTGCGGTTCATTGGGCGGTTTTGGCGGCTTCTTTAGTAAAAAATTCAGGATTCATGACTATATGCTTGGGAGAAGAAACTGCCAGCGCTTTCTCCGGCAATATCTTTGTGTTCCGATTTCAGCCAATAATCCGATTATTCAATTTGGTTATGGGGATCTAAGCCAAGAGCAGTTGCAATTCCTGGTAGGAAAGAGTGCGCAATCGATGCCAATTGTTCCCGATATCAGGATTAATTCAGAGAAATCCGCGATAGTCAATCCGGTCGTCGAGGAGGAATTTCCATATCCTTCTATTCCATTAAAATATCTGGTAGAACTGGAGAAAAAGGTGCAATCACGCTTTGGTTTGGTATTTGACAACATTACAAACAGCCATAATCCGGAAAGCGTTTCTCAAACTGTTAATCCGGTGGTTCAGCAAATCAGAAAAAAATCCTGGTTCTCACGAAACATCCTCGCACCTGTTGGAGGTTTCGCCTCTGACAAGTTCATTTCGATTGGGAAAAGTGTGGGCAAGAATATTGCTGCCGAAAAGTTTATTGATGCCGTGATCACAGACATGGACAACAAAGGATTGCTTAAGAACGATCTGTAATCCTGTTAGCAGACGTTTCATTTCATAGGTTTTTTCCATTAATCTATTCCGAAAAAATTGGTTTTTTGTGTACATTCGTGCTGAATCTTCCGGTATTACATTTCTAATACCCGGAATTATATTAACATTTTATTTGCATGATTATGAGCCAATTTAAAACTTTTATTAGCAGATTTCTGGTCACATCAATTTTCTTTGTTTCACTCGCATCGAACCTTTTCGCGCAGGAGCAATACAAGGAGAATAAAAAAGTTACGGCCATTGAAGAATACAAAGGCGGCACTTTTTACCCCGTTCAGCAGTACAGTCAGGTCGACACGAAAAAAAGCCCGAAAAACATCATCCTCATGATTGGCGATGGAATGGGCCTGGCTCATATTTATGCTGCCATGACAGCCAACGGAGGCTCCCTTTTTCTGCAAAATTTCATTTATTGCGGTTATTCCAAAACGTATTCATCCTCCGATTACATCACAGATTCAGCTGCAGGGGCGACTGCACTGGCTTGTGGCGTGAAAAGTTACAATGGAGCCATCGGAGTGGATCCGGATAAAAAGCCGGTAACAAACATTTGCGAACTTGCCACGAAGAAAGGTTTAAAAACCGGCCTTGTAAGCACTTCCGCGATTAACCATGCGACTCCGGCCTGTTTCGTTGCACACCAATCCTCCAGGAGCAGCTACGAAGATATTGCTGCCGATTTTCTAAAGTCAGATATTGATCTTTTTATCGGAGGCGGGGTCAAATCATTTGAGAACCGGAAAGATGGCAGAAATTTATCCAAAGAACTTAAAGATAAAGGTTATCAGGTTCTTTATAAAATTGAGGATATCCAAAAAGTCCGGTCAGGAAAACTTGCCGGATTAACTGCGGAGGAGCACAATCTGCCGATGCCTGAAAGGGGTGAGATGCTTGTCCCTGCGACAGAAACTGCCTTAAATGTGCTTTCCCAAGGTAAAAAGGGGTTTTTCCTGATGGTGGAAGGTTCAGAAATTGATTTTCTGGCACATAACAACAATACCACCGGTGTGGTGAGAGAGACCCTTGACTTCGACAGGGCCATTGGGGCTGCTCTGGCATTTGGTGCCAAAAACAAAGAGACGCTAATCATCGTTTTAGCCGACCATGAGACCGGAGGAATGACCCTTAACGGGGGAAACAACAAAACTGGGGATGTTACTGCCAAATTTTCAAGTCCGGAACATACCGGCATTTGTGTCCCTGTATTTGCTTATGGTCCGGGAGCTGACCAGTTTGTCGGTTTCATGGAGAATACGGAAATTGGAATGAAAATGCAGCATTTGCTGAAGCTGCAATAACAATTTCAGAATAAATTTAAAGAGCCGATTCCATCAGAACCGGCTCTTTAAATTTAGGTGGACTCAGGGTTCAATCTTGATTGTCTCTCCAAAAATCAAAACCACATCACCCGATCGGAGCTTTGCTCTTTTCCTCGATTCCGGCTGACCGTTAAGTGTTGCTTCCCCATCTTCGACCATCATTTTAGCCTGACCGCCGGACTCCGCGATCCGCAGAAGTTTTAGCAGCTTGATTAACTCAATGTATTCGGCGCCTTTCAGATTGTAAACCATGCCATAAATGTTTGAAGGGTTTGAAATGTTTTTATTGTTTGGGGGGTTGATGGTCCCCGATTCTCTGTTTCATTTCGACCACTCGCCTGGTCCCCCTGTCTCCTGGTCTCCCTGTCATTCTTCCCTTTTCACTTCCTCCTGAACCTTCCCGGGCAGCGAAGCTAATACTAGTTCATAGGAGTGGTTGATCATCTCAGCAATAAGGCTGTCCTGCAAATTCCTTTCAAGCATCACCGTATTCCAGTGTTTCTTGTTCATGTGGTACCCCGGAATGATATCCTCATGTCTTTCCCGTAAATCGATCGCCTTTTCAGGATCACATTTCAGGTTAACAGAAGGTTCCCTGTCCAGGCTTAGTAAAGCAAAAATTTTTCCTCCGACTTTTAAGACAAGGGTCACCTCATCAAAGGGAAAACCTTCGGTGACTCCCTTCTTTGCAATGCAAATTTGTCTAACCTCTTCTACGTTCATTCGCTATGATTTTACATTTGCTAAATTTATGAAAAAGTACTTAGAATACTTAGAGTACTTAAAGTGGTTACGCGAGGTTGAGAATATTTTCAGAGTTCAAAACTCTAAGTACTTTAAGTACTCTAAGTATTCTAAGTACTTCCTAGTTAACGGGAGGAATAAATGCCCCTTCAAAATGCTCCAAAGTGTAGCTTCCGTCTTTCTTCAAAAGGATTGAGATCACATCAAACCTGGTTTCCAGATCAACTTTGTTTATTCTCAGCCAGACATCAGCCACTTCCACTATGTTTCGAATTTTGGAAGGAGTCACGGCTTCCCA
>JANYJT010000298.1 GCA_025358395.1 Bacteroidia bacterium | reverse complement strand
TCTGATGTTGATCCGGAGTTGTTATCAGTTTCATCTTTAACGTCAGAAGCATGGGTGTATAGAATGTGTGCGTTCTATATTTAATATACTTTGGTCTGTTGGCACGAAGACGGCATTCCTCCCATGGCTAAAGCCATGGGCTTCCTGCCTGTTTTGATCGTGATCCTTGAATGAAATAATATAATGAACAAATTAATAATATATCTGCAACTCCACCAAATACCGCAACCATGATTGATAGAAAATGAATCTGTTTTTTTCCAAGTTCTAATTGAGGGGATCGCTGATTACAGTCTGTTTCTTTGCAATACCTACAAGTTGTACAATTTAATTCGGATTTCATTTATGTCACCATTATTTTTACTTCGGATTTTTCCACTTTGTCGATTTATATTTTGGGAACTTATCTTTTATTGGGCAGTCTACTTCCGGATTATATTGAACTTTACAATATGAATTTGCACATGATATCCTGCCATCGTTTAAATTGATGGTATCCTTACACGGTTTAATCAGAAGAATGCTCCGAGTTTACTGTCAGATTCGTTTGCTCTTGTTTTAGCTTGTTCACAATACACTTGAGATTGTTCAATCCCGATATAATTTCTTAATGTTCTTATCGATGCAATTGCAGTTGTTCCTACACCCATGAATGGATCTAAAAAAAAGATTAGTAACTACGGAGGATTATGTCCTTCGTGTTATCTGCTTGACCGTTTGCCATTGTCTGGTATACTTCAGTCTTGCCCGTATACTGTTTTGATTCATTTACTGCTGATTCCGGGGCTGTTTTTTCAAGACTGTATGCAATATCTACTGAACTCGGTGAGATCTGTGAGAGTTCCCCGTTTAGGTTCTGTGATACGCGAGTATCGATTACGAATGAATAGCGACCTGCATCCTTCACCGTGAAGTAAAGTGCCTGTTGTGTGCTGCGGATCTTGCTTTTCATATATACGAACACATTGCTGTGATCGAATTTCTTACGTACTGAGTCGTATACAGGTGCTCCACTGAGTGTTGTTACCATGTCATCGTCGTTTGAGTTGATTACATAGATAAGTACCGGAAGTGCTGATGTGACTCCGAACCTGTATGTTTCTCCGTGTTTCTGAATGAATGGCGTGTCTACTCCACCATCAATAGGGACAACTAATACTTCTCCATCATATAGAGATGTGATCTGTGACTCGATCATGGGTGTGTCAAGTGCATAGTGATTCGGTGCGCTTTCCATTATGATTGCGACATTCTGACTGTTTGATACGGAGGTTGCACCATTGACTACATTGCCATTAACAATATCTCCTTTTGCTGTATTCTGTGCAATTGCAGTGTTATCGTGACCACCATTCACTACGGTGGTTGCATCCTGATTAATATCAGTCTGTTTATTGTTATTATTTACAACCTGTTTATTATCATTACCTACAATCACTCCCCCTGCATTTTGGGAGGTTGAGTCTGCCATAACCGGAACTATCATGATTGCCGCTATGATTAATCCCGCTATTAGAATTGTTAATTTTTTCATGAGAACACTCCTTTTATAATTGTTAATATAATTAAAAAAAATATTAATTAGGTTATTCGTCCTAATTATGCATTGATGTTTAAACTACCGGCAATGCTCTTGTATGCAAAGGTCTGCTTTGAACCTGCGGTCTGCGTGTTGAACTTTCCACCAATGTTGAGGTTTCCTGCAACGTTGAGGCTCTTGACTGCGAATGACTGCTGTGCAATAGCACCCTGATTGATTGCAAATCCTCCGAGATTTCCGTTAGCTGCAACGTTGATGCTCTTACTAACCCCGTTCTGCTCTGACTGTGCCTGCTGGTTTATAAGGTTTCCGTTAAGATTTACATTTGCTGCAACGCCAACTGATTTATATGCTCCAGTCTGGAACGACTGTGCATTCTGGGTTACTCCGCTTGCGGCTGCGACTGGCGCGACTGCAAAAGCGAGCAGCACCATTAAGGCTCCAAAAACATATGCGAGTTTCATTTTACTTATCTCCTGTTGTTGTTGATACGAACGTATTTATTGTATTGTTGACACATGACAAAAATTCGTTTCGTATTGTGGGCTTAATCATGTATTGCAATATCCAAAAAACATTGCAGGACAATCACTACCCATAGTAAGATTATCTTAATAGTATATAATGGTTAGTCTTTTAACTCCACGACGTTGTTTTTACGAATGCTTTATGCATATGCAATATTCTTTTTATATAGATCCCCTGTTGATGCACTTACACCCCATCGGGTTCCGTTGTATACTTTCGTATATTCATTTGCGATCTTTTTATTGATTGCCGGATCGCTTACATCTCCGTTAAGAGACACAATATATTCCCCTTTATAATCTAATATACATCCTTGCGCGCGCTGGTATGCGCTCGTATTTGAAAGCCCTAATCCATATCCTCTGCGTATAATTAATGGGTACGTATATCTACATGCGCTCGGAGTCCCGAACCAGTACGCTGTAATTCCCGTATCTAAATATAATATTGAAGGTTGATCGTCTATATTGAACTTCTCTTTGATGATTGTTGTATTACTGATCTGATTGTCCCATATATGTTCATGCGTATCCTGCCACACTGAACATGTCGCTCCGAATATACATAGAGTTACAACGACAATTAATGTTATTATTAACTCCTGATGTTTTGGATAGTTTATAGATATGAACATTAGAATTGATATTACTGATGGAATAACTAATCCCATATAATGATACATGAAGAATTCCGACTGGATGAATACTAACGTTAACGGTGATACCCACATTATAATAAATAATGCTTGTTGAAATTTTGTATTATATTTAAACAGATCATAGAATACAATAACTCCTGTTACTACACCCATTATTAATATCGGCATGAACCATCCGACACCGAGTGACTGAACGACCATCATATATATTCGAGTCTGTAATCCGTAACTACTCGGATCGTGTAAGGATAACATCAGCAGTGTATCCGGAACGACGTTTTTGAACCATACTATACATGCGATTACAAATGCGAATGAACCTAATTCAAATCCGAATAAACAATTGAATATTTTCTCCGGTTTATAATACCCTGTGATCAAGATCCATGCTGCGATGATTACCGGGATAAACACTATCGTAACTATTTTCATTAAAATAATCGCTACCAGTAAACTTCCGGCTGCGATATTAGATTTGCGCGAATCTGATAATAATAACGCTATTGCTAATACAGATAATATTGCTGCAAAGAACTCTGCTTCCATTGTGAACATTATATGAAGTGTGAAAAATGATAGCGCTGTGATTAAAAATACTGCATATACATTAAGTATTGGTAAGTGTAGTTTAATTTGTTTTGCGAAGTAATATGAAACTATCAGGATAACTAACCCTACAATTGCTTTTGATAAGATCTGTAATGCAAATTCATTGCCGTACGTGAACTCGGTTATTTTGTATAAAATATAATATAACATCCTTAATCCAATCGGATGTGTAGACCATGCCATATCGACATTTGATGGGAATGAACCCATTGCATCAGCTAATCTTGCTACTCCGAAGAAGATATGAGTATCATCATTGAATACTACTTTTAGATACGAGTAGATTACAAACGGGAGTGTGATAATTGTAATCAACAAGAAATACTTATTTACGAGCAGATTTTTCAGATCGGTTTTTGTTGTTATTTTGATCACCACTTATTTATATTTTAGAGGTAAATTCTTATTATAATGTTATTACCGAATAAAGGTCAACTGGTATTAGGACTTACATTTGCAATGGTTTCCGTTGCTGATGTCGTAACTACACTTATTGCCATTAAGAATGGCGCACAAGAGATGAATCCGATAGTTAATACAATCATCCATATTCCTATTGCTCTTATAGGTTTAAAATGTGTTGGGATTCTCCTCATTATTGGGTTAGTTAATTGGTTGCCAAAACTTGATACTGAAAACAAATTCCCAAATCTTGCATATTTTACTTTAGCACTTATCACCGGGGTTACTTTAGGTGCTGTAATCAATAATGCTCTCGCTTTAAAAAGTGTGGGTATGATTTGATTACGATCAAAGCAGCCAGAAAGCCCACCCTTTTAAGGGTGGGATGAATGGCGTCTACGCCAACCGAGCATAAGTATTATATCTTTGACAAGCAAATATTTATACACATGTCAGCAACAGAACGATGGACACATGCAAATA
>JANYJT010000282.1 GCA_025358395.1 Bacteroidia bacterium | reverse complement strand
CTTTGATAATTATTCAA
Source organism: Bacteroidia bacterium (assembly GCA_025358395.1). The sequence goes on along the minus strand of JANYJT010000282.1, from coordinate 15,452 downwards.
AAATTTATAACCCCAGCCTTACCACAAATTACACAGATAAAAATGGATTACGCAAATTAACCCCATTCCTTACCACAGATTACACAAATTACACGGATTAAAGAAATGCATTTTTGGCATCATCCTTTCTCCTCCCCTCGTCCCCGTCGTCCACTCGGCCCAGTCGTCCAAGTCGTCCCCGTCCTCCAAGTCGCCTTCTCAACTTTACCCGAACCGAACCTCCCGCTCCGCAAATTCCAACAATTCCGGAGCAATCAATTCAGGAGAATAGGACTTCGCCACGAAAGAAATCATCTTCGTATCCCGTCGGGCCATGCTAAAATCGTATGATTTGTCGTAATACCCAAGGGTAATCTCGACCACTTTCCGGTAATCTCCGTCATGAAGCGCTTCCAGGGTATCCTGTGTATCCTTGCCTCCCAGACGTTTGCTGATCTTTTCGACACTTATTTGAAGTTCTTCAGCCGGAAAGTCTGCATATTCGCGCAACAATCTTTTAATGCGTTCCGACTTTGGAGGATCGATGCGGATCGTCTGACAATTATTCATCTGAAGAAACAGCTCATTCAGAATAGACACCCTCCCGATGGCCTGACTCTCACCCTCCACCCAGATGGGTCTGGATCGATCAAATCCGATGATCTTTTCGAAGATGAGGTTGGTAAAATGTTCGGTGGTGGGTTGCGGCGGCTGACCGATACCGCCAAAACTTGATCCCCTGTGATTGGCCAGTCCTTCGAGGTCCAGCACCTGCTGACCCATTTCCGACAGAAGATGCAGAATCTCTGTCTTGCCAGAACCTGTCGGACCACTCAACATAATCAGCTTCAGTCCGTTCGAGACTAGTTCGCGGCCATATGTCCGGTATGCCTTGTAGCCTCCTTCGAGCACAAAGACCTCCCTGCCTGCCGTGGCCAGCAACCAGGCCATGCTGCTGCTGCGCATGCCGCCCCGCCAGCAATAAAGAGAAAGCGCCCCGGGATGCTTCCTGGCCTGCAGCACAAATTTTTTGAGCTTTGGACCCACCAGCTCCAGACCTTTCAGCACGGCAGTATCCCGCCCCTGCTGCTTGTAAAGTGTTCCTACAATGACGCGCTCCTCATCCGTAAACAGAGGGAAAGAGATGGCATTGGGCAGATGACCCTCAGCAAACTCTGCCGGAGTACGAATGTCCAAAACAACATTCTCCTTCATCTTTCCAATAAACTCTTCAACTTTTAAAACAGTCATTTCCGGACTTTTATTCAGCAAATTTAACCCAATTTGCGCACAACGCAATGCGTAGATAGTTTAGGTTTGAGTTGTTTAAAAAGTTTGAAGTTTTTTTTTAATTTGTGTAAATTTGTGTAATCTGTGGTAGAGCCGGGGTTAATTTGTGTTTTCAATTCGTGTAATTTGTGTAATCTGTGGTAGGGAAAGGGGTTAACCTGCGTAATCCGAAATTAAATCTGTGCAATCCGTGGTTGGGTAGGGTTAATTTATTCTTAATTTTGGACGTCTGCTAACTACTATCAACTTTTATCATGAAGAAAAATCATCTCCTTCTCCCCATTCTCCTGGTCGGGATCGCTTTTGGAACTGCCTGGGCCATTCGCGGACAATTTGGCCATGAACCGGGTGCGGAGTTCGCCGGCATCATCGGAGGTGCAGCCCTCCTCCTGATCCTCGTGATCATCCCATTGCTGGTCTGGAAAGATGCCTTCCGGGATGAACATGCAGGAATTGCTGCCCCAAAAGATAAATGGGCGCTCTATTTTGGCCTGACAATTATTGTAATAATATTGCTTCCGCGGATGGTTCAACTCATGCACGGTAGCGTCCCAAATGCAAACATCCGTTTTCCCATACAACCATGAAAAAACAAATCTTCGTCCTGCTTCTTGTATCCATCTCCCTGACACTTGGTGCCAAAGATCGTTCCAGCCGTCAAAATCCGGTTGCCAAAGGTGAAAAAGTAACAAAAGCCGGAGGTGGCTATACCTTCACCGAGGGTCCTGCGGTAGCTCCTGATGGCCGCGTCTTCTTCACAGATCAACCCAACGACAAAATTGAAGTATGGAGTGAGGATGGAACCATCACCAACTTTATCAAATCGGGCGAAAGGTCTAATGGCACCTACTTCAACCAAAAGGGTGAGCTCGTAGCGTGCGCCGATCTGCACAACCGACTGGTAGCCTTTACAATGGATGGGAAACAGCGCGTCCTCACCGAGGGTTTCAACGGCATTCACCTGAATGGCCCCAACGACCTCTGGATTGCGCCCAATGGCGGAATCTATTTCTCCGATCCTTATTACTTCCGTGAATACTGGGAGCAGGGCCACAAAGAAGCACAAGATGTTCGCGGAGTGTATTATCTAAGTCCCGGAGGCAATGTTACGCGGGTCATCGGCGACTACAAACAACCCAATGGCCTTATCGGTACCCCGGATGGCAGGATACTTTATGTGAGCGATATCAACGATCGAAAAATCTGGAAGTACAACATTCAGCCGGATGGCACACTTGGTTCGAAAACCCTTTTTGCCCCCGAAGGTTCGGATGGAATGACCATCGATAACAAAGGAAATGTCTACCTGACCAACAAAACGGTCTCAGTTTACAATGCGAAAGGGGAACACATTACCAGGATTGAGGTACCGGAACAACCATCCAATGTCTGTTTCGGCGGCAAAAAGAGAAACATCCTCTTCATTACAGCCCGGACTTCCGTCTATACCTTGAAGATGAAAGTAAAAGGGAATTAGTTCAAACCGGACCGAGCCGGAGCCTTTGATTGAGCCCCATTGCCATGCAGTTCTTTCCAATAATCATCCAGGATAATGGTAACCATTGGTCTGAAGAAGTGCCAGAAGAAAGGAGTCCGGTCGATGTAATTGTATTTGTTGTAAAAAAATTGGTTGTAAAAAGATACTCCGGCGAGTTTGGCACTTTCCAGATAAAGTGGGGTATCACAAAAGTCGCCGCAGAAGTAGTAATAATTTTTCTCCTTATTCTCTATCACACAGGGGAATACATCAGGAATGCCATATTCGCCCATTAATTTTTTCCCATTTTCATTGGCGTATATCTTGTACTTCGATACAATCCGGTTTGAAGGACCCGATTCCATGATATCGAACCAGTATGGATAAGTAATTTCCTGCGGAAGGCCATATTTTTGCTCACCATATTCGGAACTATAAACCCATGGAGTTTCCTCCTTAAGCGTTGCATCCATTTCCAGAACAACAATTTGATCATTCTCGTGCACAAAAAGGATCCCTGCCTGGTGAAAATTCCAAGATTTCTGGTACTGCTTTTCGTAGAGATTTCTGGCCCATACCGGAACATCCGGGTTAATAAGAGTATCCAGGCATTCATAATATCTGCCAACCCAACCCGTCCATGTAACATCCAGCAACTTTTCAGCCTCCTTGCGGATGGAAAGAGCTGTGGGACTCGCCAAAAAATTGAATTCGGCCAAAACGAGCTTCCCGGAATCCCGAAACCGTTTTAGCAATAGGATGTCATTTTTATTTAATCCTCCGTATATTTTTGTTGATCTTTCGTTTATGGACTGATCTCTGTACCATTCGTTGGAATAAATACCGTAAGTATCAGTAAAATAGACCATATCCAGACTGTCTGCCGCTTGAATAACCTCCTGGTGGGAAAGCTTCAGAAAGTCGTTGGTCACAAATTTGAAATCATCCTTAGGAAAAAATCCTTTGTAGTCAACGGTTGGTTGAATCAAGTGATCCACTTTAACATACTTGTCATGAATGAGCAACCAGCTAAAAGCATTGTGCTCAATATAGGAATGCAGAGGAACCGTCATGTCATAAATCAGGACCCTCAATGGCTTATCATCCTTGACCTTCCAAAAAAGATAACTTACCACCGGAACCATCAATGGAAGACAAATAAGGAAAATCAGAACATGTTTCCGCTTCACGAGTCATCAAGTTTGAAGGGTTTATAGTTGTTTGATCCCGCTGCCGCGGGATCAAACAACTATAATTATTTCACATACGGAGCCGCGGCCAGGAAGTCATAACTCTTCTGAACACTGACGAGTGGTTCAAAATTGTAACGCTCTACCTCGACGAAATAATCCTTAATTCCAATTGCATATCCTTCTTCAAATATCGCTTTGAAATCGAGCAATCCACTTTCACCAATCTCTTTTTCATCCTTGATATGCAGCAAGGGGAAACGTTTTGGGTATTTTTTCATATAATCAATAGGAGAGCAACCGCCCTTCATTACCCAATAAACGTCCATCTCAAAACAGACTTTTTTAGGATCTGTGTTCTCCAGCATGAAATCGTATATCACCTTGTCCTCAATTTTGGTAAACTCGTGGTTATGGTTGTGCCAGCCGAACTGCATTCCGGCGGCGGCTGTCAAATCACCGACCGCATTGAAATAATCCATTTGCACTTTCAGCTCATCCAATTTTTCCGGCCACTTCAAGCCACCCGGCTTGATCATATATTTCATGCCTGTCCGGGAATGGTCTTCAATAGCTTTTTTCCACCAGTCCATGGCAGCTGTATGAGTCTCCTTTGTATAATTTGGACCTCCCAAATGGCAACTATTGAGCCTCATGCCCAAATCTTTTACCCTCTTTGTGAATTCGTCCGGTAACATTCCATAAATTTTACCATCTCCGTATGAGGCAGTCTCGAGAGAATAATAGCCCATCCCGGCTGCTTTTTTCAATGTTCCGGCGGCATCTTTATTCATATCATCACGAAGCGAATAAAGTTGAAGTCCGATCTTCTTTTTCTTTGTTTTTTTTGGTTCAGCAGCACTCAAAAGATTGGCGCCTACCACACTTCCGGCAACGATCATTGAAGTCGTTTTAAAGAAATCCCTTCTGTTTGTCATAGCTATGATATTATTTTGATTTTTGTTGTTTTGTAAAAATAGCTTTTATTTCTCTCCTTAACAAAAAAGGCCGTCTCCCAAAGGAAACAGCCTTTCAAACCAACTTTGTTTAACCGTTCTAACAATAAAATTTCGCTACCTATAAGACTACGAACTTTATAAAATGTTACACTCTTTCGAAAAATAAATAAAAAAATCTGTCCAAATAATTCATTCGGCTGTAACCAGTGGAGAGTTGTTTCTACAAAACATTTTGCTGATTATCTTTGCAAAGAATCTCAAACGCAAATCACTAAAAACTATTAACATGAAGAAGTTCTTCAAGTATTTAGGCTTCGGATTTTTATTGCTCATCATTATCCTTCTGGTTTGGTTCGGAAACAACCTCAAAGACCAGCATCCGGACTACAAAGTTGATCTGAAAATTCTGAACAATGCGCCGGCTCAGCTTTCTGCCGGATTTTCTGCTTTGCCTATCACACCGGCTGTTCCCGATCGCTGGGAAGATAAAAACAAAAATGCTGAGTATGATCCCGGAGAGGGTGAAACCTTCACCGATGGAAACGGAAATGGGAAATTCGATCCGGTGTGGATCGCCGGCTTTGGCAACAACAAACCGGCCAATGGCATCCACGACGACCTGTGGGCCCGGGCAATGGTGATCGATGATGGTAAAACCCGATTGGCAATTGTTGTACTCGATGCCATTGGCTTCATGAACAACGATGTGATCGATGTGAGGGAGCGCCTCTCCAAAGAGTCCGGAATCACTTACGCCATCATCTCATCAACCCATACCCACGAAGGACCAGATTTGCTTGGTCTCTGGGGTAAAACTCCTTTCGGGAGCGGCATCAACCCGGCTCATATGGAATATGTGAAGAACCAGGCTGCCAAGGCCATCGAATCGGCTGCAAAAAATCTTCGTCCAGCCCGTCTCTCCATCTCACAAGACTTGACCGGCGCAATTCCCTTGGTAATTGATACCAGAAAACCCGAAGTCTTTGATTCCGGCCTTCGGATGATTCAGGTACTCGACAAAGAATCCAATAAAACAATGGGAACTCTCATCTCCTTTGGCGACCACCCCGAAACTCTCTGGAGCGATAACTTGCTGCTCACATCTGACTTTCCGCATTTTGTGCGGGAGGGGATCGAAAAGGGTGTATTTAACAAGGATAGCCTGATGAGACCTGGCGTAGGAGGAGTATGTGTTTATGCCAGTGCTGCTGTTGGCGGACTGATGACTACCCATCCCAGACTTGCCGTAAAAGATCCATTTTCCGGAGAGGAATTCAAAGCTCCGACCTTCGAAAAAGCCGCCGCTCAGGGAAAACAAATGGCCAATCTGGCACTTCAGGCCATGGCAAAACCGGATGAAGTGATCGACTCTGCCTCCATCTCAATCGTCGCAAAAAACATTCTGTTCCCTTTGGACAACAACATGTTCAGACTGGCAGCCATGCTTGGAGTGATGAAAAGAGGAACCACCGGCTGGATGAAGATGAAGTCAGAACTTGCCGTGATAAAAATCGGGCCGATTTCCATGGTGACTATCCCCGGGGAGCTCTATCCTGAAATACTTAATGGAGGTGTAGAATCTCCGGAAGGTCAGGATTTTAAAATTTCACCAGTGGAAGTACCGTCCATCAGGGAGATGATGCCGGGAAAATACAAATTCATGTTCGGCCTTGCCAATGACGAAATCGGATACATCGTTCCCAAAAGTCAGTGGGATGTGAAAGCACCCTACACCTATGGCCGGGATAGCGCCCCATATGGTGAAGTCAACTCCCTCGGACCGGAAACCGCTCCTCTGATCCACAAGAACATCAAAGCCTTGCTTGAGGAGCTTAAATAAGAAGTGCCTCAACCTCACTCACTTTCCTTACCACAACATCAGCTCCCGCCTGCCACAGTATTTCATCTGCCAGAATTCCGGTGTTGATGGCAATGGTGTAAATACCTGCAGCCTTGGCTGATTCAACACCCAGAGGTGCATTCTCAAGCACGAGAACCTCGTTAGCCGCAAATCCTGATTTTTTCAAAGCCATCAGGTATGGTTCCGGATGAGGTTTACCCTGGTTAACATCCTTCGCGGAGACAATTTTTTGCTTTTCAACCAAACCTGGAAAATCGCTGCACAAGCCATCTAACAACTGCTCCTGTGCCGATCCGGTAACAACCCAAATTTCAATTTGAGCATTCTTCAACCTTTCCATCAGTGCCTTAATTTCGTCAAATGGTACCGGGATTGGCATGCTTTCAAAATAATTGCTCTTTTGAGCATAGATATAGGCAATCTCCTCATCCGTTGCCATCCGGCCAAGCTTTTCCCGGTAAAACATCTGCACCGTGGAAGATCCCGTTCTCCCTTCGTTCATATAAACCTGTTCCAGGGGGAAATCATGCCCAAGTGTCGCAAATGCCTTGTTCCAGGCTACCGAGTGGTGCCCCATGGAGTCGTAAATCACTCCATCCATATCAAAGAAAATTGCTTTCAGCATTCCAAATTATTCATTAAATGTACCGTCATTGCGAACGAAGTGAAGCAAACCGCCTCAAATACCTCAAATTTGAGTTTCTTAATTTATTAAAAGACCGGTTCCAAAAACGGTTTGAAAAGTAATAAAAATAGTAACTCATCCTCTAACGAATTGCTGACTCTGCCGGATTTTCCTTGTTGCTGATAAATTCATACCTTTGCCGGACTGCCTTTTCAGAACATAATTAATGTTCTCATTTCCAAAGAAGCAGGTAACTTCACAGAAGCGATTCATTGCATTTATGGAGAAAAAATACGATGTAATTATAGTAGGAGCAGGTCCTGCCGGTATATTTACCGCCTATGAACTGATAAAAGAGAGGTCCAACCTAAGTATTCTGATGCTAGAAAAAGGCAGGGATATTTACATGAGGAATTGTCCTAAACATACCAATGGCGGTACTTGCGTCAATTGCAGACCTTGTTCGATCACTACAGGATGGGCAGGCGCCGGCGCTTTCTCGGATGGCAAACTTTCTCTTTCCCCCGAAGTTGGCGGTACCCTGCCGGATTTCATCGGAATGGAAACTGCCCGGGAAATGATCCGTTATACCGACAAAATATACCTCGAATTTGGCGCGGATACAGACATTCATGGCCAGACCGAAACACCGGCTATGCGTGAGATCGGTCGGAAATCCATCGAAGCCAACCTTAAACTGGTGCAATGCCCGGTCAGACATCTCGGTACCGAAAAAACGCAGGATCTCTACCGGAAACTCTTCGAACATCTCACCAACAATGGAGTAGAGGTTCAGTTTAATTCACCTGTCACAGATTTTATCATCGAAAATCAGGTGGCAGTAGGTGTAAAATCTTCCGGTCATAATTTCCTGGGACACCATATCGTCCTTGCCATCGGCAGAGACGGTTCCGACTGGCTCATGAAACAATGTGCAGCACATGCCATCCCAACCGAAGTTGGCATCGTCGACATCGGGGTACGCCTGGAGTGTCGCAACGAAGTGATGCAGGAGATCAACGAGAATTTTTATGAGGCGAAATTGATCCATTATACCCGCACTTTCGATGACAAAGTTCGTACTTTCTGCTCCAACCCCGGTGGATTTGTCTCCTCCGAATATTACGACAACAATCTTGCTGTTGTGAATGGTCACAGCTACAAAGACCTCAAGAGCGATAACACCAACTTTGCGCTGCTCGTCTCCCAGAAATTTACGGAGCCTTTCAATGCGCCCATCGAATATGGCAAGCACATCGCCCGACTGGCCAACATGCTTACCAGGAATAAAATCATGGTTCAACGGTTTGGCGACCTCGTCAGGGGCAGAAGAACAACTTCCGACAGGCTCTATCGCAACAACATCGTTCCCACTCTCAAAGATGCGGTTCCCGGAGACTTGAGTCTGGTACTGCCTCACCGGATCCTCTTCGATATCATTGAAATGATCAAATCTTTGGATAAGGTCAGCCCCGGACTTGCAAGCGACGAAACGCTTCTGTATGGGGTCGAAGTAAAATTCTATTCGAACATCGTCAAAGTTGACAAGAGCTTTCAAAGCCCTTCCGTGAAAAACCTCTTTTTTGGAGGGGATGGTGCCGGAATCACCCGCGGACTGATGCAGGCATCGGTCAATGGTGTGCTGATAGCCCGTGCAATTTTAAAAAACCTAACCTCAAAATCATGATAAATCCGGATATCCGAAAATTATTGGAATCAAGAATTCTCGTACTTGACGGAGCCATGGGGACAATGATACAACGTCTCAAACTGTCTGAATCCGATTTCCGCGGAGAGCGCTTCAAAGACTGGCCATCCTCACTGAAAGGCAACAACGATTTGCTATGCCTGACCAGACCTGATGTCATCTCCGAAATACATGAGTCATTCCTGAAAGCCGGGGCCGATATCCTGGAAACGAATACTTTCAACGCGACATCCATCTCTCAAAGCGACTATGGTACCCGGGATTTTGTCAGGGTAATAAATAGGGAGGCAGCCAAAATTGCCGCTGCTGCCGCTGTAAAATTTTCGACTCCTGAAAAACCGCGCTATGTCGCAGGATCCATTGGTCCAACCAACAAAACCTGTTCCATGTCGCCTGATGTGAATGACCCTGGTTTTAGGGCTATTTCCTTTCAGGATTTAAAACTATCCTACCGCGAACAGGTTGAAGGGTTGCTGGATGGTGGCGTCGATCTTCTTTTGGTCGAAACAATTTTCGATACCCTCAATTGCAAGGTCGCACTTGTCGCCATCAATGAGATCTTTGAAGAAAAGGGTATCAAGCTGCCTGTCATGATCTCAGGAACCATCACCGACAAAAGCGGTCGCACACTTTCAGGCCAGACCATCGAGGCTTTTTTGAATTCGGTCTCCCACATCGATCTGCTTACCATCGGTTTGAACTGCTCTTTCGGAGCCGGGGATATGCGTCCATACCTGGAAGAACTTAGCAGGAAAGCCCCATTCATGATCAGCGTTCACCCGAATGCCGGATTGCCCAACCAGTTTGGCGAATACGATGAAACACCAGATGCAATGAGACTTCAGGTAGCCGAATTTACCAATAACCTGACAGTAAATATCATTGGCGGATGCTGTGGAACCACTCCGGAACATATCAGTGAATTGGCAAAACTGGCAGCTGTTTCCAAACCTCACAGCAAAGCACAACCCGAGAAAGTAACCCGTCTTAGCGGACTTGAACCACTAACCATCGATAAACTTTCAAACTTTATCAACATCGGAGAGCGCTGCAATGTAGCCGGTTCCATCAAATTTGCCAGGCTTATCCGTGACGGAAAATACGACGAAGCACTCTCTGTTGCCAGGGATATGGTCGAAGGAGGAGCGCAGGTCATCGATATCAACATGGACGATGCCATGCTCGATGCCAAAAAAGAGATGGTCCGGTTCCTTAATCTGATTGCTTCAGAACCAGATATTTCCAGATTACCCATCATGATCGACTCCTCAAAATGGGAAGTGATCGAAGCAGGATTACAGTGCATCCAGGGCAAGTCGATCGTTAATTCCATCAGCCTCAAGGAAGGGGAGGAGCAGTTCCTGAATTATGCCCGCAAGATCAGAAACTACGGTGCTGCCGTGGTGGTGATGGCATTCGACGAGGAAGGGCAAGCCACAACCTACGATAAGAGAATCGCTATTTGCGAAAGGGCCTATCGCCTGCTCGTCGACAAGGTTCAATTTCCTGCCGAAGACATCATCTTCGATCCGAATATCCTCACGATTGGCACCGGTTTGGAAGAGCACAACAACTACGCCATCGATTTTTTCAGAACGACAACCTGGATCAAAAATCATTTGCCATACGCCAAAGTAAGTGGTGGCATATCCAACGTCTCCTTCTCCTTCCGGGGAAACAACACCATCAGGGAAGCCATCCATTCGGTGTTCCTGTTCCATGCCATCAAAGCCGGACTCGACATGGGAATCGTTAATCCCGGAATGTTGCAGATCTATGATGAAATTCCTGCCGATTTGCTTCAGCACGTCGAAGACCTCGTACTCAACAAGCGACCGGATGCCACAGAACGACTGCTTACCTTCGCAGAGAATATCAAGGCTGCTGATGAAAAACAGGAAAAAATTGAAGTATGGAGAGAGCTTCCTCCCGACACCAGGATTGAACACGCCATGGTGAAAGGAATCATGGATTTTATTGAAGCCGATGTAGCTGAACTGCTTCCGCTATACGACTCCCCTCTGAATATTATCGAAGGTCCGCTGATGGACGGAATGAACAAAGTCGGCGATCTCTTTGGTTCCGGCAAGATGTTCCTTCCACAGGTAATTAAATCAGCCCGTGTGATGAAAAAAGCGGTAGCCTGGCTGCAGCCTTTCATCGAGGAGGAGAAGAAATTGCTCCCGCATAAAGTGGTCGTTCGCAAAAAAATCCTTCTTGCAACCGTAAAAGGGGATGTGCACGACATCGGCAAAAACATTGTTGGCGTAGTCCTGGCCTGTAACAACTACGATGTCATCGACCTTGGTGTCATGGTTCCCTGCGAAACAATCCTCGATACAGCCAAAAAAGAAAATGTTGATATCATCGGATTGAGTGGATTGATAACTCCTTCGCTCGAAGAGATGGTTCATGTGGCAAAAGAGATGGAAAAGAGAGGCATGGCACAGCCGTTGTTGATTGGCGGAGCAACGACTTCTAAAATTCATACAGCTGTTAAAATTGCCCCCGAATACAGCAAGACGACCCTCTATGTCAAGGATGCCTCCAGATCAGTTCAGGTCGTCGCAGAACTTCTGTCGGGATCTCCCGGATTCATAAAATCCACATTGGATGAATATGCCGGTTTACGACAAGTTCATAGCGCCAAAAAAACCAGGGAATACTGGACTCTTCAAGAAGCCAGAGAACGGAAATTTAATCCCGATTTCGTAAAACATCCTGTTCCTGAACCCAATTTTACGGGTACAAAATATTACCATGATTATCCTTTGGAGGAGCTAAGAAAATACATTGACTGGACCTTCTTTTTTCTGGTATGGGAGTTCAAAGGCAAATTTCCCGCCATATTGAGCGATCCCGATAAAGGGGAAGCAGCTAGACAACTATTTCAGGAGGCCAATGAATTTCTGGATGAAATCATTGCCAACAAAATGATCCGAGCCAATGGGGTAGTGGGTATTTGGCCTGCCAATTCAATGATGGACGACATCGAATTGTATGCAGATGAATCCAGATCTCAGCTACTCGGCAAATTCCATCAGGTTCGTCAGCAGGAGAAAAAGCCGGGTGTAGAAGTCCGGTACTGCCTAAGCGATTTCATCGCTCCTAAAGAATCAGGGATTCCTGATTATTGCGGGGCTTTTGCAGTAACATCCGGGATCGGAGTTGCCGAATTGGTTGCAAAATACAAGCAAGAAAACAACGATTACAAAGCCATTATGCTGGAAGCCCTTTCCGACAGACTTGCCGAAGCTTTCGCGGAGAAATTACATCAGATTGTCAGAATGGAAGTGTGGGGTTATAGCAAATATGAAAATCTGACACCAGAAGAGCTAATCGCCTGTAAATATCAGGGAATTCGTCCGGCGCCGGGATATCCGGCATGTCCTGAACACTCAGAAAAAGAGACTATTTTTAACCTGCTGCAGGCTAATGAAATGGCTGGAATCTCCTTGACTGAACACTACTCTATGTTTCCAAACGCTTCTGTTTGCGGAGTCTATTTTGCACACCCCGAATCAAGGTATTTTGGCATCGAAAAAATAGGCAGAGATCAGGTAATCGATTATGCGGAAAGAAAAAGAGTTTCTCCCGAATTCATTGAGAAATACATTCCTTCGAACCTTAATTATGAACCTGCAAAAAGGGGGTAATCTTTCGATACACCCCCCCTACGCAAAAACCAGAAAAACATAATTAATTAGTAGAAGCTACCAGTTTAAATTTTACTGTAAATTCATCGTAGATCATTTTGTCTCCTAACCCTTCGAAAAAGCTGCCGGATCCATATTTAATCCCATACTTGGTACGGTTAACGACCATCGTTCCCGTTGCAGTAATCTGATCCGAATCATGATTCACATCTGCATCGAATTCTACTGGAGAAGTGATCCCTTTGATGGTCAGATCTGCCGTAAAATGATAAAGGTTGTCTGACTTGGACACAACATTCTTTACTTCCAACGTGGCTACTGGAAACTTTTCTACCCCAAAGAAATCATCCGATTTTAAATGGCCGATCAATTTTTGTTTATAATCATCACTGATGGGATCAGTGTTTGCTATCGTTTTCATATCTACGGCAACTTTCCCACTTGTAATTTTCTGACGATCAAAGTTTAGAATTCCTTCACCAAAAGAAATTGTACCATTGTGCTGACCGGTAACCTTTTTAGCGTTCCATTCAAGCGTACTTGATGTCGAATTTACCCGGTACTCTTTTGAAAATAATGGAAGCGAAATGACAAGGAGTACCATTCCGGTAATAATTCTGGATACAATTCCAGATAATTTCAAACTGAGTTTGTTTTTTGAAGAAGAATTATTCATATTAATTTAATTTTTATTTAGTCTACGTAAGATTTGTTTTAATGTTTCGAAAATGGAGATAGCAGGATCCAACCGAATATTGTATATTTGTTTCATATTTCATCCGAATTTTTTATCTTACTATGATGAAGAGCAACAATACTTTAGCAGAAGACATTAGCCTATCAGGATTTCGGTTTTTTCAATCATTGTCAGAAGATGAGATGAAAAGTCTTAACAATGAAAAAGTATGTTTAACATATAAAAAAGGAACTGTCCTGTATAAAGAGGGAAGTCGGCTGACCGGTTTTTATTGCCTGACAAGAGGAATTGTCAAAATTTATAAAACCGGGAACGATGGAAAGGAGCAAATCATACGTTTTGCAAAAAAAGGGGACATTATCGCCTACCGCTCTTTGTTGAGCCAGGAATCTGCCTGCACTTCCGCCAAAACCATCGAAGAAGCCACCTTGTGCCATATCCCCTACAAAACACTCCTTAACCTGATTGAAAGAAATTGGAAATTTTCTCTGGCCATGCTGAAAATTGTTTGTGCCGAATTGAAAGAGGCCAACGATTACATCACAGATATCGCACAAAAAACAGTGAGGGAACGTCTTGCCGAAGTACTCTTGTTGCTCAAACAGGAATTTAGTCTGGATGCTGAAAATACCTTGCAGATTTCACTTACCCGGGAGGAACTTGCCAACATGGTGGGTACGGCTACCGAATCCATTATCAGACTGTTATCAGAATTTAAGCAGGATAAATTAATTGATCTTCAGGGGAGGAAAATAAGGATTATCAACCTTCCGGCGCTCACGAAAGTTGCCAATCTGGCTAAATACTGAACCTTACATACTGATCCACTTTTCGGGATCCTGCTTGTTGTTTTCGTACCAAAGCTGGAATTTCAAAACAGTTTTGTTGTCTTCCTCCTTGTCAGTAAAGATGGAACCAATATCTTGCTTGGTTTCGACAGTTTGCCCGGCCTGAACAGATACTGAAGCCAGATTTGAATAAACCGTCAGGTAACTGCCATGCCTGATAATGATGGCCATATTCCCACCAATTGTCAGTACCTTGGTTACCTCTCCTTTGAAAACTGCGCGAGCCCTTGTCCCCGACTGAGTTGAAATATCAATTCCTGAATTTCGCCTGATCACATGTTTTAATACCGGATCAGGATGTTCTCCAAAATGGTCAGTTATCAACCCCCTTTGAAGTGGCCATGGCAATTTTCCCTTGTTCATTGAAAAGTCATCCGAGAGATTTTTCTTTTCCGGCGAAAGCTTAACAGCACCAGTTGCTTTGGATGTTTTTGAAGGTGTCTTTGAAGCCATTTTCCTGGCCTCCTCAGCAATACTTTTTTCTATTTCCAATTCAAGCTTTGCGGCAATTTTCTGCTGGTTCTCAAGCTTTTTCTTCAAATCCTTTTCCTTTTTCTGAAGAAGATTAACATACTCCTTTTGATCCACTTTCTGCTTTTCGTACTTATCAGATAGATTGATCTTCGAAGAAAGAAGTTGCTTTTTGTCCTCCTTCCTTTTGTTGAGATCATCTACCAGTTTACCCAATCTTTCCTGCAAACTGGTAATCTCCTGTGCTTGTGTCCTGCGGTAATCAGCATATTGCTTTAAATAGGTGAAGCGCTTGTACGCCTGGTTGAAATCTGCTGCCGACAACAGGAACAAAAACTGATTGTTCATGTCCTGATTTCTTCTGGCATAACGGATCATGGCTGCATAACGGTTCTTAATAAGGGTGAGATCTGCATTCAAAGAATCAAGGTTTTGAGAACTCTTGACTATAGTCGAATCAAGATAACCCAACTCTGAATTAATGTTAGATATTAAACTTTCCTGAAGCCTGATTTTCTTCTCAAGCATGGTTAGGCGGCTGATAGAAGTTTTTGTATTCTGATCAGTCTCTTTCAGCAAATTGTTGATATAATCAATTTCCTGTTTTGTTTTTTCTCTTTCCTTCCTCAAATCATTGACTGATTGTCCGTTGGAGCAAAAAAACAACACCATAAAATAGAACAGGCAAATT
>JANYJT010000281.1 GCA_025358395.1 Bacteroidia bacterium | reverse complement strand
GAGGAGCTTTCCCAACTTTCCGTTAATCCCCATTATGCTCCAACCGGCGAAATCGAAAAACACCTTCAAAACCAGATCGATCTGGCCGTTCGCGCTCAAAAGAAAATTGGGGTTTTCCCCGAAGGGCCGTATTGCGCACCGATAGGCAGATGATTAAACCTTTGATTCAAATTTTGAAATAGATCTCCAACGCAAATTCTGATCGTTCTTACTATTAAAATTTTTTAACCGGATCATTAGAATTTTTACCGATTTTCTTTATTCGAATAACAATTCTGCATAAATTGAAGAAATTTTAATTGCAAAACTATGTCTGAACTTGAAACGACAATAAAGCTATTCTGTAAGGAAAATGCGGGTAAGAAAGACATTGATTTTAGTGAGTTTAAAAATCCGCTTAAAATTTACAATGAATTTGGAGGAGGATTAACATACAACAAATTTAAGGGTGAAGTTTTCGAAAAATTACTCGCAGAATTGTTTCGGGGAAATGGATGGATTGTTGACAGATTAGGAGAAAGAGGCAGTGACAGTGGATGTGATTTATTAATTAAGAATCCTAATGATAACACTATTAAGTTTGTGGTTCAGGCAAAAAATTGGAATAGTGCCATTCCGAAATTTGAGGTCCCTAAAGATTTGTCAAAATTTCAAGATAATTATCAAAAACAGTTCAATTTAACAATTAGACACTTTTGCTTCATTACTTGGGAATATGTAAAAGGTATAAAGACTGTCTTAAATAAGGATTTAAATATTAATGCTTGGGATGAAAAGGATATTGTTGATCAATTGTTTTATAATTACACTGGCAATTATCCTCCTGCACCACAGATATCCTTGGAGCCATATCAACAATCCGCTTTAAATGAAATTTTTAAATATTGGACTAACAATCAGAGATGTTACGTTGAACATGCTACTGGAACCGGTAAAACTTATATCATTGCCAAGTTAGTTGAAATTCTCTCAAAAAATGGAAACAACAAGATTCTTATCCTTTCTCCTTCTTCATATATAAACGACAGAATAGAGAAGTTGTTATTAACAATTGTTTCGAGAGAAAAAATCGCATTGAATTACAATCAAGAAAGGCATGTTATTCTATTGACATATCAGTATTTAATGCATAATTCTGATAAAATCGCAAGAGGTCTTTTTACACATATTATTATGGATGAGGCACATCGGGCAGGTGCAACCGAATGGCACGAAAGAGGTTTGTTGCCTATAATTCATCTTAATACAAAAATCGTCGGTTTGTCTGCAACGATGGAGCGGTATTCGGAAGGTGTTGACATAAGAGCGTTTCTTGAAAATAATTGTGCAGGCAAAATGAGCTTGGCAAAAGCTATTGCGTTAGGTATTCTGCCGATGGGGAAATATGTTTATTCGGTTTGGGATCTGAAACCGAAAATCCTTGAAATAAAAGACGATGTCTATAATAAATACCGCGATAATACTGATGTAAAGGAGAGACTTCTAAGAAAATTAGACTCTAGACAGGTTACCGAATATTCAATCCAAAAAATAATAAGTAAGCACTATAAATCAATTACATACAATAAGATAATAGTTTTCTGCGAGGGTATCGAACACTCCATTGATACGACTGCATTACTGGAAAAAACCTTTTTAAAATTTAGCAAGGTTAAAATAGACAAAATTACTTCGCTTGAAAGTAGGCAGGTAAATGAAAAAATATTATCTGATTTTTCTGTTATAAAACCATATCGAAATCAGATCCACATTATTGTTGCTATTGATATGTTAAATGAAGGAATTGATGTTTCCGGAATAGATTCAATAATGCTTTTTAGAAAAACGGAATCACCCCGGATTTATCTTCAACAAATTGGAAGGGCACTTAGAAGTCACAAAATTGGCACTCCTCTGATATTTGATTGTGTTTTAAACTTTCAGAATGTTAACATAAATATTTATGAAGAATCGAAAATTGAATCCGAGAAATATAGAAAAATATTGGATGATTCAGGATTTACAGATATTGAAATCCCAAAAACAATCGTTATTGAAGATGAGTTGAAGGATATTTCCACAATAATTGAAGAAGTTGAGGAAAAGTTGAATTATTACCGATCTTATGTCGAAGCAAAAGAAGCAACAAGCAAATTAGGAATTAAATCAGAATCAAAGTATCGAGAACATTATCGTGATGATCCTCGTCTACCAAGCAAACCTGATGTTTTATATAAAAACTTTGGTTGGTCAAAATGGTATAATTTTTTTGACACCAAGGCTCTCAATATTTATCCAACATATAACGAAGCAAAAATTGCCACAAACAAACTCGGTATCAAATCGCTCATTGAATATCGATTGCGCTACAATGAAGATTCAAGACTACCAAGCTCACCTGATAGAAATTATGCAAATATTGGGTGGTTGGATTGGTATGATTATTTTGGTATAAATGAATTCAAAATTTATTCCACATATTTAGAAGCTTCAGAAGCAGCTCAAAATATAGGTATACGATCATTTACTGAATACAAGAAACTATACAAGGAGGATAAAAGACTTCCTCGACATCCTAATAGAACATATCAAGATAATGGCTGGATCGATTTTTATCACTTTTTAGGCGTTCCCAGATCGACATTTTACACATATGAAGAGGCTAAAAATGCTGTGTTAGTATTGAAAGTCACTTCAGAAGATGAATATAGATTGAGGCGTAAAGAAGATCCCTGCTTACCTAGTTCACCAGAAAGATACTACAAAAATAAAGGTTGGATTGATTCATATAATTTCTTTGGCAAAGATGAACCACAATTTTATTTGACCTATGAAGATGCAAAGCAAGCCTTAAGAAAATTAAACATTAAATCAAGAAAAGAATATGGTAAAAGATTTATAGAAGATTCTCAATTAACAAGTCGCCCTGAAGTCGTTTATAAAGGCAAAGGCTGGATAGATTATTATAACTTTTGCGAATACCAAGCACCAGAATTTCATGTTTCCTACTCAGAAGCTAAAATTGCAACTAAAAAACTCGGAATTAAGTCACAGAAAGAATATGTATCTCAAAAACGCTATAGTGAGGATCCAAAATTACCGAGTCAACCTGGTTCATTCTACAAAAACAAAGGATGGACAAATTGGTTTGATTTCATTCCTACCTATTATCCAAGTTACGAAGAAGCACAAAATGCGATTCTCAGATTAGAAATAAAAACCAGAGAACAGTACCTTTCTGCCAAACGTTATAAAGAAGATCCATTACTTCCAAGCAATCCTGAAAAAACATACGCAAATAAAGGGTGGATTAATTGGTACGTCTTTCTTGGTTCCAAATCACCTAATATTTATGAAACTTACCTCGAAGCAAAATTGGTAGCAAATAAATTAAGTATAAGTTCAATGAAAGAATATAAAACGCGCTATAAAGTAGATTCAAGACTCCCAAGCTCTCCAAGTGAAGTATACAAAAATAGAGGCTGGAAATCATTTCGTGATTTTTGCAATATTTCCGAACCAAATTTTTATATGCTTTATTTAGAGGCACAAAAAGCTGCTCAAAATTTGGGAATTAGGAACAGGCATCAATACCAAGAATTAAAACTATACAAAAAAGACCCTCGGTTAACAAGAATACCAGATAAACTCTATAAACCAATTGGTTGGATAGACTGGCACCATTTTTTGGGATCAAAACCCATCAATATTTATTTAACTTACGATGAAGCAAAGAAGGCTGTTCAAAAATTGGGGATTATTTCTGGAGATGATTATAAAAAGGGAAATCAGTATAAACTTGATCCACGCCTACCTAGTTCACCGGATAAAAAGTACAAGGACAATGGCTGGGTAGATTTCTATGACTTTTTTGGAATTAAAAATCCAAATAAATATGATACTTATGAAAAAGCAAAGATTGCTGCTATATGGCTAAAAGCAAAGTCAAGAAAAGATTACCAGGATAATAAGCGTTATCTCGAAGATAACAGGCTTACATGTAATCCAGACAGAAAATTCAAAAATAAAGGCTGGGTGAGCTGGAAAGATTTTTTAGGTTTTTAATTCTTATTACTATCCGGCTCAATCCCAGCACAAACTGAAAAAATTGCTTTTACCTTTCGGCGATCCAGTCAAGGTCCTTTAGTAAGTAAGCTTCCAACAAGATATGAAGGGAATTAAAGTCAAAGCACTCTTGAATCGTTGAAACAGATGCTATCTCAAAACCACCTATTGGATTATGGGCCTGCCTTTTAAGTTAATATATACCTATAAGCCGGCACGACCACAATTTCGTAATCTTCTTCCTTTATAAAATCTGAATTGGAAAAAGTTACAATCGTTGCCTTCTTCAGTTTGAAATAGCGCATTGCTTGTAGTAAACCATTCAATTCCCTTTTAAGATTATCCGGAGTAAGTTCATAACACACTTGCACCAAAGCTAAAATTTTTCCATTTTTCATGGCTACAAAATCGCATTCACCCTTCTCATCAAAATAGTAAAGCTCGGCATATTTTCTACGAAGATGCAAAAAGACCAGGTTTTCAAGTTTTCTTCCCAAGTCCTCAGTCATGTTATTTGAAATGACCTTAACAAGGCCTAAATCAATAGCATAGACTTTCCTTGGATTGATTAATTGTGCTTTTGTTGACTGACTGAACATTGGCAAAAAACAAATCAAATAGGATAGTTCCAAATGAGAAAACCATGTTAAAATTGTACTGGTGGCACCAATTGAAAGTAATTGCCTGAGCCGGGATGCCGATATTCGGTTTCCAACATTAGAAATCAAGTAATTAGCAAGCCGATAAAGACTTTTAATATCTTTAATGCCATATCGGGCAACAATATCACGGATGAGTACATCATCAAAAAGTGAAGCCAATTGTTCTTCGTCTCCATTTTTTACAAACTCAGGGAAACCACCAGTTTGCATATAGTTCTTTAAGCTTTCCGGTGATGGCACGATATTCCTGAAAGTTAGAAACTCATTGTAGGAGAAAGGAAAAAGTTCCTGGGTAATATGACGGCCTGTCAGTCTCGTTCCAAGCTCCTTGCTTAAGAGGGAGGCATTCGAACCTGTGATGATTACCTTGAAACCTTCATCCAATTTCTGACGAACATACATTTCCCAACCTTCAACCAACTGTAGTTCATCGAAAAACAAGGTATTTGCCCCTTTCTGTGCGATCAGATTGTCTAATCGTGCAAAATCCGAAAGCGAAAATTCATAAAGTTGCGGTGATTCAAAATTAAGGAAGAAGAGTGATTCAGAATGCATCACCTTCATCATTTGCATTAAAAGCGTGCTTTTCCCGCAACGTCTGACTCCAGAAATAATTAACGCATGTGATGACAAACTCCTGGTTGCGAGAACAAGTTCACGTGCTAAACCGGTATCTTTCTGCGAATAACGGACTTTTTGTTGTTCGGCAACAAGGGCCAGAACACTTTCGAGTACCATGATGATTGAATTTGTTTGATGTAAAAATACATATTTATTCGATACCATCAAACAAATTTATATTCCACCAAACTACAAACTCACAATAATTAGATTTCAAAACAATTAACTATTCTGAAAAAGGGATTCGTTTTGCCTGGGCCAGAAAAACGATCAACTATTTCAAAGCCGCCAACCGATCTTCCAAAATCTTGATTTTCTCCTCTGCATCGGCTAGTTTCTTGCGCTCGAGATCGACAACAGCTGCAGGAGCACTGGCTACAAATTTTTCGTTGGCAAGTTTTCGTTCGACCCCTTGCAGAAATCCCCGGAAGTAAATCAAATCTTCATTGATTCTGGCAACTTCCGCCTCAATATCCACATTCCCGGAGACAGGAATATAAAAGGCTGTCGCTTTGACCATAAATGTTGCCGCGCCATCGACCTCGGCAGAGCGAATCTCCGGTTTTGAGACGTTGACTAATTTTGAAATAATTGTATTGTATTCAGGCACATATCCCTTTTCACCCGGGATGATGTAGAGTTCAGTTTCCTCTTTCATGGCAATGCCTTTCTCTTTGCGGATGCTGCGGATGCCCGAAACGAGCTCTTTAGCCAACTCGAAACGCTCACAAAGTTCATTGTTTGGTGCTGAAGCTATTGGCCAGGACGTCATCATGATCGATTCATCAGCCAGGCGTTCTCCGATTAACTGCCAGATCTCCTCACTGATAAACGGCATGAAAGGATGAAGCAACCGAAGAAGCTTGTCCAACAATTCAATTACTTCAGTATGTGTTTTTGAATCAATCGGTTGCTGATAGGCAGGTTTAATTATTTCCAACAGCCATCCCGAGAATTCGTCGCGAATGGTGGCGTGGATGGTCAGCAGGGCATCATTCAAGCGGTATTTTTCAAAATGGTCATCCATCGTCAAAATAACCTCGTCCAACTTGGCCCTGAACCACTCAATTCCTAATCGGGAATGCTCCGGCTGAGGAATAGCTGCATCAACTTCCCATCCGTTGATCAACCTGAAAGAGTTCCATACTTTAGTGAGGAATCCTCTGCCCTGCTCGGTCAGCGACTCATCAAAAAGGATGTCGTTGCCGGCAGGTGAGCACAGAAGCATTCCAACCCTTACGCCGTCTGCCCCATATTTTTCAATCAGATCAAGCGGATCAGGAGAGTTACCCAGGGATTTGGACATTTTCCTTCGGAGCTTGTCGCGAACAATACCGGTAAAATAGACATTCTTAAATGGCAATGTTCCCTTGTACTCATATCCGGCTATGACCATCCGGGCTACCCAGAAAAAGATAATCTCAGGAGCCGTGACCAGATCGTTGGTAGGATAATAGTAATCAAGATCACTGGTGTCGGAAGGGTCCTCCTTTTCGAAGACCGATATCGGCCAAAGCCAGGAAGAGGCCCAGGTATCGAGCACATCCTCATCCTGCCGGAGTGAAGACATTGGCAAGGAGGTATTGCCGGTTTTTATTCTGGCCAGTTCCAATGCTTTCTCCTCAGTTTCCGCCACAACAAATGATCCGTCGGGCAGGTAATAAACCGGTATCCGATGACCCCACCAAAGCTGACGGGAAATACACCAGTCCTTGATGTTCTCCATCCAGTGACGGTAGAGATTTTTAAACTTGGAGGGATAAAACCGGATGTCGCCACTCTCAACAGCTTCCAGAGCAGGTTTTGCCAGATCGGCCATCTTCAGAAACCATTGGGCCGAAAGCTTTGGTTCAATGGGAACATGGGTCCGTTCGGAATAGCCCACCTTATTGTTGTAGTCTTCAATTTTTACCAGATTACCCGCGGCTTCAAGCATCGGGATGATCTGTTTACGAGCCTCAAAACGGTCTACACCAACCAGCAGTTGTGCCTTCTCGCTCAAAGTTCCGTCGTCATTGAAAGTATCGATGACTTCCAGGTTGTGACGGATGCCAATTTCATAATCGTTGGCGTCGTGGGCAGGAGTGATCTTCAGACATCCGGTACCAAAATCCATTTCCACATAATCATCCCGGATCACAGGAACGCTGCGGTTTACCAAGGGAACCAGCACCCTTTTCCCAGCCAAATGACGGAAACGATCATCGGCAGGATTGACGCAAACTGCCGTGTCGCCCAAAATGGTTTCAGGGCGAGTCGTTGCAACCGTAACATATTGATCTGTTGTTCCTTCAACCAGATACCGGACATAATACAATTTGGATTGCTCCTCACGGTGGATAACCTCTTCATCAGATAAGGCTGTTTTGGCAGCAGGATCCCAGTTGACCATGCGCACTCCCCGGTAGACATAGCCTTTGTTGTAGAGATCGACAAAAGTCCGGATCACGGAAGCCGAACGAATGTCGTCCATCGTAAAGGCTGTGCGTTCCCAGTCGCAGGAGGCGCCAAGTTTCTTTAACTGCTCGAGGATGATTCCGCCATGCTTGTGGGTCCATTCCCAGGCATGTTCCAGGAATTGATCGCGGGTGAGACTATCCTTTCTAATTCCTTCTTTCAATAATTTGTCGACCACCCTGGCTTCCGTAGCGATCGAAGCATGATCGGTTCCCGGCACCCAGCAGCCATTCTTTCCAAGCATCCTGGCGCGTCGCACCAATACATCCTGGATAGTATTGTTAAGCATATGTCCCATGTGAAGAACTCCGGTTACATTTGGCGGTGGAATCACGATGGTGTAAGGTTCGCGACCGTCAGGCTCCGAATGGAAAAAGTTATGCTCCATCCAGAAGCTGTACCATTTGTCTTCTATGGTGGTTGGATCGTATTTGGCTGGTATGTCTTTGGTCATTTCAATTAATATGGATTTTTGTAAGAATGTAACTCAAAAATCTGTTACAAGTTGACAAAAATAGAAAAAAGGAGGCAATAAGAATCGAAAGTCTTGATCAAACTATTTCTGAATTTTGGCTAAAGCCCCAATCCATTTACATTCCTTATCCGTCAGCTAAAGCAGACGGCAATGAAAGAACCTCACTCTTTTTCTAAATAGATTTCTTGTCTAACCATCATTCCTTATCCGTCAGCTAAAGCAGACGGCAATGAAAGAACCTCACTCTTTTTCCAAATAGATTTCTTGTCTGACCATCATTCACTATCCTTCAGCTAAAGCAGACGGCAATGAAAAACGCCAGATATTCCGGCAAAAATGAATAATTTCTTTAATCTCAAAAATAGTTGTTGGAAAATAAATCTTTATTCTTCCTGAATTACTGTAAATTGTAATGAAATTCACCAATTCAGATGAAAGAATTTCCAATTAATTGCCGTCTGCTTTAGCTGACGGATAATAAGAGATTATAAGAAGCCCGGCTTTAGCCAAACAATATTTTTAAGCCAATGTCACATGTCAAAATTTGGATTCATTTGGTATTTGCAACAAAATACAGGGAACATCTGCTGCCAAAAGAATTAGGCAACACAATTCATGAGCACATCAAATCTAATTGCAAAAAGAAAGAGATCTATTTGCAAGCAATTAATGGCTTGACAGACCATGTTCATATATTGATCTCGCTAGGAAAAGATCAATCAATAGCTCAGGTTGTTCAGCTTATTAAAGGAGAATCTTCCTTTTGGATCAATCAAAAACGCATATTACCAAATAAATTCTCTTGGCAGGATGATTATTTCGCAGTTTCGGTGAGTGAATCACAGGTGGGAGTTGTCGTGAATTACATCAAGAATCAGGAAGAGCATCACAGGAAAAAATCATTTTCTGAAGAGGTTGATGAATTTTTAACAAAATATGGGTTTAAGCTGATAAAATATGAATAAATTTTGCAATCTAAAATTCGGCTAAAGCCCTTATTCTGATTCAACATTTTATCCGTCAGCTAAAGCAGACGGCTATGAAAAAACCCCAATTTCACTCCTAGTAGAACTTCTTCACCCCAATCACCGCTCTCACTTCCTGCAGTGTTCGGGAGGCGGAGGCTCTTGCCTTTTCGGCCCCAAGTTTCGCGACGTTGGAAAGGTATTTGTCATCAGCCAGAAGCATCTCGATCTTCTCTCGGATTGGTGTTGTAAAATTGGTGATGTCTTCTGCAAGTTGCTTTTTCAAATCGCCATAACGGATGGTGCAATTGTTGTATTGAAGGTCAAAATGATTGACAACGTCGGGTGTTGAAACGACCTCAAGTAAGGTGAACAAATTTTGAATCACTTCAGGTTTTTGCTGATTGGGAAGTGTAGGGCCACTATCCGTAACGGCTTTCATCACTTTTTTGCGAATCTCCTGCGGACTGTCTGCCAACGAAACAGCATTACCTTCAGATTTTCCCATTTTGCCCGAGCCATCCAGTCCCGGAATTTTCACCATATCCTGTCCCTCGAAGACATAAGGCCGAGGTATGGGAAAAAGCTCCACGTTGTACATCCGGTTGAAACGGCGGGTAAAGGTCCTGGCCATCTCCAGGTTCTGCTCCTGATCCTTCCCTACCGGCACGAGATGAGCCTTGTGAATGATGATATCGGCGGCCATCAGCACCGGATAGGTAAGCAATCCCGCATTTACATTGTCGGGCTGCTGCCGCGCTTTATCCTTGAAAGAAGTGGTACGTTCCAACTCCCCCAGATAGGCGTTCATGTTCATTAACAGATAGAGTTCTGCAATCTCAGGAACATCGCTTTGGATAAAAACCGTTGCCTTTTCAGGATCAATGCCGCATGCCAGGTATTCTGCAAGTACCTGTCTGACATTTCCATAAAGATGTTCCGGCGTTGGGTGTGTGGTAAGGGAATGGAGATCCGCGATAAAAAAATAGGCATCATGATGGTGCTGCATCTCGATGAAGTTTTTTACCGCTCCGAAGTAATTACCGAGGTGAAGGTTCCCGGTCGATCTTATTCCACTGACAACTGTAGGCATGATGGGCAACTGTTAAATATTTTGCCGCAAAAATAGCAAAACTGAACCATCAGACAGTAGAAATAGCTGAATTCTTTGATAAAAGGGTAAAAGCCTATGAAACAATTTCGAAATTATCGGGTTCAATCAGCTGTTCACCTTTAAATCTGAGCAGAATTTGTGCAACAGCCAGCGTGTCCTTTTCGCAATAACGCGCAATCCTTTCAAGGTCGTCTTCCTGGTAATAAACCTTCGATACCTGACTGCCATCAATGTCGTCCTTGGGAGTCGGGACATCAAAAATATTGCATAAAAGATCCAGAGAGGTATAATGTTTGTAATCTCCGAATTTCCATAACTGCATGGTATCCATTAAATAATCACGAACCTCCCAGGGCTTTGCTCCGGCAATATCCAGAATCGCCGGCAACCTTAACCCGTTGATGAGTACCCTCCTGGCAATATACGGATAATCGAACTCCAGACCATTGTGGGCACACAGACGATGAGCGGGATTGGCCATGAATTTTTCGAGCATCGCAAGAAAGTCCTTGAGAAGAGCCACTTCATCTTTGCCATAAAAAGATTTTACGCGGTAGATCCTTTTGTTTCCTCTTCGGTAAATGGTACCACAGGAGATGCATACAATCTTCCCGAACTCCGCATATATTCCGGCACGTTCGAATGTCTTTTCTGCACTTTCGCCCTCTTTGGCCAACATTTCAGCTTTACGGATCCAGAGTTTCTGACGTTTTTCCGGAAAATCAGTCAGCTTCTCAACCTGCGGAACTGTCTCTATATCCAGGTACAAAATATGTTCGGGTTGAATTTTATCTAACATTTTGGATGAATTTAGTCTGGTTTATTTGCTGTTAGCTCTTAGCTTTTAGCTTTTGGGCATTCCGAAATCGAAAATCAAAAATCAAAATTTCTATCAGGCGTGATCGTTCAGATGCTTTTCTATGTATTGCGTGATGATGTCGATGGCTACTTTGTTGTTGCCACCTTCGGGCACAATGATATCCGCATAACGCTTGGTAGGTTCAATAAACTGCAAGTGGCTCGGACGCACAGTATCTTCATACCGGTGCAATACCTGATGGACATCCCTGCCACGCTCAATAAGATCTCTCTGAATTACCCTCGAAAGCCGGACATCGGCTTCACAGTCAACGAAAATTTTGATGTCCATCAATTTTCTGAGTTCCTTGGGCCATAGAATAAGTATGCCTTCAACAATGATCGCCTTTTGGGGTCGGATGGTGGTTGTTTCCACTGCGCGGGTGCATGTCAGGTAAGAATAGATGGGCTGTTCGATGGAATCCCCGCGCTTCAGCTTGCGGATGTTTTCTGCCAGTAGCTCAAATTCCAGGGCATCCGGATGGTCAAAATTGATCTTTTGACGCTCTTCCAGTGGCAGATGACTGTTGTCGCGGTAATAGGCATCCTGCGATAGAATTGTTACGTCCTTCTCGGCCAGCCTTTCAATAATTTTGTTAACAACCGTTGTCTTGCCGGAGCCCGTACCTCCGGCGATTCCAATGATCAGCATACTCATTCAAGAAATACTTTTTAGCTTTATTGCAAAGATAGGTTAATTTTCGCCCATCATGGATGATTGAACTTTGTAAAAGTAGAGCTTAATGCAGAATAACTTCTATTTTTGCAATAAAACTAATACTCAGATATGTTTAATCACATCGTCCTTTTTAAACTCAAAGATTTTCAGAATGATCAGCTTAAATCTGAAATCCGCGAACAGATCAAAAATGCATTGCTGGGACTCGCGGAAAAAATTTCCGAACTGAAATATATTGAGGTTGGAAATAACTTCGAGCTAAATGCTGAAGCTTTTGATATTAGCCTGATCACCCGTTTCGAATCCTATGAAAGTTTCGTTACCTACCGTGATCATCCCGAACACCAAAAGGAAGTCATTTTGTTACGCGCCAATACGATAGATCGGGCTGTAGTTGATTATTTAGACTGACGAGGAAGGACTGAGAGACTGGGAGACTATGGGACTTGGGGACGAGGAGACCGGGGAAACTGGACTCCAAACTTTTTGAAACGAAGAAACGGAGAAGAGGGAAACGGAGAAACGGAGAAACAGTGAATCACTATGGAACTGCAAGTACTCCAGGCACTTTAGTCACTTTAGTTCACTTTAGGCACTTATTAATTTCGATCATATGAAAAACTTATATCCGTTGAAATTCAGGCCCATTTTCAAAGAACGAATCTGGGGTGGTGACAAATTGCCAGCATTGCTGAATAAGAACTACAGCATGACCCAATGCGGTGAATCGTGGGAGCTTTCAGGCGTTCAGGATGAAATCTCTATTGTATCAGACGGATTTCTCAAGGGAAATAGTCTGGAGGAGCTCATCGAAGTTTACATGGGTGAATTGGTGGGAGAGAAAATTTATGATCAATTTGGAACAGAATTTCCGCTCCTGATAAAATACATCGATGCCAACGACAGGCTCTCTATTCAGGTGCATCCCGATGATGAACTTTCGAAAGAGCGGCATGGCGCTTACGGAAAAACAGAAATGTGGTATGTCGTCCAGGCAGATGAGGGCGCTGAATTGATTTCCGGGTTCAACAGGGACATTGATCGGGACAGTTACCTGATCGCATTACAAAATGACAAGCTCGAAAATTTGCTCGAGTTTGAAACTGTCAAACAGGGAGATGTCTTTTTCATTCCGGCCGGAAGGGTTCATGCCATTGGAAAAGGGATCGTTGTCGCAGAAATTCAGCAAACCTCTGATGTAACCTACCGGATATTCGATTTCAACAGGGTAGATGACAAAGGGAATCCGCGCGAGCTGCATACTGAACTTGCACTGGATGCCATCAATTTCAAACACCACAAAACCGGCAAAACACTTTATCAACCAAAATTGAATGAGGCAATCGAAATTGCAAAATGCAACTACTTTACAACCAATCTATTGCAACTATCCTCCGCGATTGAGAGAGATTTCAGTAAGATTGACTCATTTGTGATTTACCTTTGTTTTGAAGGCTCTTATTCCCTGGAATATGAATCTGAATCCATCCGGGTTCATAAAGGCGAAACGCTTTTGGTGCCGGCTTCCATTGAGAACTTTGTCCTCAAACCACTTGGTGAGACCGAAACCAAACTACTCGAAGTATACATTGAATAGACAAGAGAGATAAGACATGAGAGTTGATACAATTCTCATGTCTCATGTCTTATCTCTCATGTCTTATCTCTCATGTCTCATGTCTTATCTCTTATATCTCATCTAAATGTTGATCAAAACCGCCGAATTTGTCATGAGCAATACCGATCCCGGACTCTGTCCGGTGACCGACCTGCCGGAATTTGCTTTTATTGGCAGATCCAATGTTGGAAAATCATCCCTTATCAACATGTTGATGGGCATGAAAAATCTGGCCAAAACTTCCGCCGAACCGGGGAAAACCAGACTGATCAACCATTTTATCGTTAACAACGAGTGGTATCTTGTCGACCTTCCGGGATACGGTTTCGCCAAAGCATTGCGCACCAGCCGCGAAAAATGGCTCAAATTTATTCGCAAATATATCCTGGAGCGTAAGAACCTTTTCTGTATGATGGTGTTGCTCGACATCAGACTGGAACCTCAGCAGAACGATCTTGAATTTATGAACTGGCTGGGAGAAAATGAAATCCCCTTTGTGATGATCTTCACTAAAACTGACAAATTGGGGCGGGATGCGGTCGCGAAAAATCTCGCTGCCTACCACGAAGAGATGTTTAAAAGCTGGGAAGAATTGCCACAGATTTTTGTTACTTCCGCCGAAAAGGGAACCGGAAAAGATGAATTACTTGATTTTATCGGGTCGACTATCTAGTTTTTTTCTATTTTTGTCCTCAGCAATCTACCCAAACTCTGCAAAATGAAGGATCTCTCCAGAAACATTAAGCTTTTTACCGGGAATGAGTCTAGGTATTTATCCGAAAGTATCGCATTAAATGCTGGAATGGAGCTGGGAAGTTCATCTTGTCCGCGTTTTGCCGATGGGGAATTTGAACCTTGCTATGAAGAGACTATCCGCGGATGCTACACTTTTATCATCCAATCGACTTTTGCCCCCTCCGATAACCTTCTGGAATTATTGCTGATGGTTGATGCCGCAAAGAGAGCTTCCGCATACAAAGTCATTGCTGTAATACCCTATTTCGGTTTTGCACGGCAGGATAGAAAAGACCGACCAAGGGTGTCAATCGGGGCCAAACTTATTGCCGATATGCTTTCAGTTGCAGGTATTGACAGACTGATTACCATGGACTTGCACGCTGACCAGATCCAGGGCTTTTTCAATGTACCTGTCGACCACCTCAGTGCTGTAGCCATGTTCATTCCTCATATCAAACAAATGGGACTCAAGGATATTGTCATCGCTTCTCCGGATACCGGCGGCACCAAACGTGCAAATGTCTTTGCCAAACATCTTGGAACAGATATGGTTATCTGCCACAAAACCAGGACCAAAGCCAATTTGATCGATACAATGACCCTCATCGGGGAAGTTGAAAACAAAGATGTAATCATCATTGACGACATCATCGACACCGGAGGAACGATCGCAAAAGCTGCTGATCTGATGAAATCCAAAGGTGCCCGCTCTGTTCGGGCCTGCGCGACGCACGCCGTCCTTTCCGGTTCAGCCATCGAGCGTCTGGAAGCCTCCGCCCTTGATGAAATACTTCTTACTGATACAATTCCACTTCACGTTAGCTCGAATAAAATTACTGTGCTCTCCTGCGCACCACTTTTTGCAGACGTTATACAGAAAGTTTACGAAAACAAATCCATCAGCTCATCGTTTATCTGAAAAAAAGAGTTGTACCCTATTTTTCCAAATAAATTATTAATTTTGTGCCCGATTTAGCAGCATACCTTTAAGGGTGTGATGCGGACGCCTTTGATTTGGAAAGGAGGTCTGAGTAAACACTTTATTATTAAAAAATTTAGAAATGAAAAAATTTGAAATTAAAGGTACTGCGCGTCAGGCCGTTGGAAAAAAAGACACCAAGGCTCTGAGAGCACAGGACTTAGTACCATGCGTTCTTTATGGTGGTGAAGCACCGGTTCACTTTTTTGCCCCTGAAAGTGATTTTCGCAAAATTATTTACACCCCAAAAGTGTACCAGGCAGAATTAAACATCGACGGAAAATTGTACGACGCTTTCATGCAGGAATTGCAGTTTCACCCGGTAACAGACAAACTGTTACACATCGATTTTTTACAGATTAGCGACAAAAAAGCGGTAAAAATTGACCTTCCTGTTCGTTTGGAAGGTTATGCAAAAGGTATTCAGCAAGGGGGGCGTTTGAAAGCAAATCTTCGTACATTGAAGGTCAAAGGCGTTTTCAAAAATTTACCTGATGAAATTGTCATTGATGTTACCGAACTCGCGATTTCAGAAAGTATTCGTGTGAGTGACATCAAAGCGGAAGGTTTCGAGATCATGAACAAAAAATCTGTTCCTGTTGCTACCGTAGTTGTAACCCGTGCAGCTCGTGCAGCCATGGATGCACCAGGCACTCCTGCAAAGAAATAATCTTAATTATTTTCATTCATCGTTCGATAAAACGAACACATGAAGTATCTGATAGTTGGTTTGGGAAACATCGGAAATGAGTACGATAATACCCGTCATAACATAGGATTTACGATATTGGATGCCTTGGCTAAGGTGTCCAATATCTCTTTTAGCGAGAAACGTTACGGTTACACTTCTGAACTAAAGCATGCCTCCAGAACGCTTATTCTTTTGAAGCCCAACACTTTCATGAATTTGAGCGGAAGATCAGTACATTACTGGATGCAAAAAGAGAAAATCCCCCTTGAGAATGTTCTGATTCTGGTGGATGATCTGGCTCT
Organism: Bacteroidia bacterium; assembly: GCA_025358395.1. The sequence continues at coordinate 2,491 of JANYJT010000281.1, read as the reverse complement.
GCCGCTTGGGAAGATCCGTCTGCGATCTAAAGGGGGCGATGCCGGCCACAACGGACTAAAAAGCATACAGCAAATTCTTTGCTCATCTGAATACGGCAGACTGCGCTTCGGTATTGGTGATGATTTTCCGCGTGGTTACCAGATCGATCATGTTTTGGGCAAATGGACGCGGGAAGAGGAAGATGTTGTCAATTCGAAACTTGAAAGGTGCTTCGATATCATCAAATCCTTTGCTACCATCGGAATAGAACTTACTATGACCAAGTTCAACAAAGGCTAATATATTCTCCCAATCCCACACACCAGTTTCACCCTTCTCAGTTACCCTTTTTCTCCGTTTCCCATTCTCCGCTTCCCCGTTTCTCCGTTTCTCCGTTTCTCCGTTTCCCCGTTTCAAAATTCCGGAGTCCAGTTCTCCCAGTCTCCCTGTCCTCCCCTCTTTCTTCCGTTCACCAATCCGTCACCTTCCCAATATCTCTGCGGTCCTTTTTAGTAGGTCTTCCCGTCCCACGATCCCGCGTAAAAAGGGATCCACTTTGACTTTCATCCAATTTTTTCAGCTCCTCTTCAGGGGTGATGTCTGTCATATAGGTTGGAACCAGCTTAGCTCCTACCCTCTTCCCAAGAAGTTCAACAACACGATAAGAATAGGTAACCGGATTTTTTCTTACCAGGATGGTCTCACCAACCTTAACTACCCTTGATGGCTTGACAGCAACACCCCCGATGGTAATTCGCCCTTTCTTACACTCCTCTGTAGCCAGACTTCGGGTAGCATAAACCCTGACCGACCACAGCCACTTATCGATACGTATAAGTTCATCCATGAGACAAAGGTAAGAAATTTTCGATTTTCGATTTTCGATTTTGGAATGATGCCAAGACAGATATTAGCCCAAAAATTATCACATAAACAGGATTCGATGTGTAAATTTTCGCCAACACTTAATCCTAAATCCAAAATCGAAAATCGAAAATTTAATCTTACTTCTGACTATTATTCTTAAACTATTTCCATCATTTGTTGTCAATGTATTACTATTTTTAGCCATTCATTCACGGCATTTATACCACTCTTATGCGACTACACCGTTTCAGTTTTTTACTGCTCCTTTTGCTTGCAATTTCAGCTTGTACTACCTACAAGGTGGAAAGATCAGCATCAGCCAACATTCATTTAGATTCCTTGGTCACAATTCCTCCCAGCCAAAAAGTGGAGGGAATGATAACGCCCTACAGGGATAAAGTTAATGCCGACATGACCGAAGTACTCTGCCTTTCCTCAGAAGCGATGTATGGCGGACGGCCGGAAAGTCCGCTGACCAACTATTGTGCCGATCTGACTCTGGATGAGTCCAATCGCTTTTGCACCGAAAAGTATCCTCAGATGAAAATAGATGTGTCCATGATCAACAGGGGCGGCTTACGCATTCCATTGCCAAAGGGTGAGATTAAAACAATGACGATGTTCGAACTCATGCCTTTTGAAAACGAGATTGTCTTTCTTAAATTAAAGGGTGAAGTGATGCTCGAATTTGTCAACCATCTTGCCGAAAGAGGTGGTGAAGGCGTGAGCGGATTGAGATTTGGCATCAAGGATGGAAAGGCTTTGCAACCGGAAATCGGCGGCAAGCCTCTCGATATTTCTACGTCTTACTGGCTGGTTACCAGCGATTACATTGCCAATGGTGGAGATGGTAGTGAAATATTGTCAAAATCCACAGAGCGTATCGATACCGGGATCAAAGCCAGGGACATGTTCATTAAGCATTTCAAAAGAATGGGGAATGAAGGAAAAACAGTAACAGCAAAAACAGACGGGAGGATTTACGATGCAAAATAGAAGGACTTTTATCAAAAACATTGGCGCCGGAAGTTTAGGAGTATTTGTCCTGGGTAGTGCTACCCAAGCATTTGCCGGTCATGAGCCAATTCAGCTCACCATTCTTCACACCAATGATTTTCATTCGCACATAGACCCCTTCCCGAAAGATGCTGCAAGAAATGCCGGGGAAGGTGGTATGGCCAAAAGGGCTGCAATGATCCGGCAAATAAGAACAGAGCAGAAAAATGTGCTGGTATTTGATGCCGGGGATATCTTTCAGGGAACGCCCTACTTCAATTATTACAAGGGTGAAGTTGAATTGAAACTGATGACCGAAATGGGCTATGATGCCGCTACCATAGGCAATCACGATCTTGATAATGGTCTGGAAGGGTTGAATTCTCAGCTTAAAAATGCAGGATTTCCATTTATTAATTCTAACTACGACTTTTCTGAGACCATACTTGCCGGAAAAATCTTGCCGTATAAAATATTCAAAAAGCAAGGCATCAAAATCGGGGTCTATGGACTCGGAATTGAGCTGGATGGTCTGGTAAGCAAGCCAAACTATGGCAAAACGAAATACCTTGACCCTTTGGAGACTGCCTTAAAAATGGAGAAATTTCTCAAAGAAGAGAAAAAAGCTGATTTAATTGTGTGTCTTTC
>JANYJT010000242.1 GCA_025358395.1 Bacteroidia bacterium | reverse complement strand
CCAGCACAGGATTCAGGGCATTTCTGATGAATTTATTCCGGCACTTATTGATTTAAAGCAGCTCGACCGGATTGTTTCGGTCGATGACGGAGATTCTATCATCATGGCACAGAAGCTGGCTTCCGAAATCGGATTGGCAGTGGGTATTTCCTCGGGTGCCAACTTCCTGGGCGCATTGCAGCTGCAAAATGAAATGGGAAAAGATGCGGTCATCGCGACCGTATTCTCAGATAGTAACAAGAAGTATCTAAGTACCGATCTTTTGCGAAAAGAACCTGTCAGGGAAGGTTTCCTGTCATCCGAAGTAGAACTGCTGGACTATACCGTGTTCAACAGGGTTTGCTCTGTTTGTTCTGATTTTTAAGGAGATCAGCCGTTTTTTGCTGTATGTAAGCAACAAGTTGGTGAAGACTACCTGGTAGGATTATTCGGCCTTTACCACCACACTTCGCTCTCCAATCCCATTTTCGTTGATGGCTTCGATGGCAAAATAGTAAGGCTTTTCAAGGTCCATTGTTTTAAGCCAATACTCGTTTGACCCATACACCATGATGCAATTGTACAGTTTGTCGGGAGAGGTCCCCATGTATAAATTGTAAGCATAGGCATGATCGGTTGGGTACCATTTCAACCATGCACTGCGTTTGTCTTTCTGAGTCCGCAGCACCACAAATCCTTTGACTTTTTCTGGCTTTTCGCCAACTCCATTGCCAAAAACACGAAGTCCGCTGACAGCAAATTTACCTGACGGAACATGCAGGTTGATGAGCTTAAGGAAGCGGGTCTGAAAGGGTTTGACTAACTCAATATAATCGTGCGGAACATCTTTGTCGTTGGTACTTTTGTCGGTCAACAGGTTCCATTTTTTGCCATCCTTGGATTCCAGAATTTTGTACTGATGGTACAGGCCGGATCCTTTTCCCAAAATATCCGCATTCTGATCGGCATAATTTATTTGAATAGCCCTAACGGTTGAAACGGCACCAAGATCTGTTTGTATCCACTCATCCTTGTTGCCGGATGCAGCACTCCAGTAAGTCTTGATGTTTTCATCAACCGCAAAATTTGCATTGCAGGAACCAAAAGTAGATGAGACCATAACCGGCTTGTTGTAATTCAGCAACATCCAGCCTGTGAACCTGCTTTGCAAATGATCCTCACTTTTGGTGGGAAGAAAAGTTGGGTAGTCGCCGAAGGCCTGGCTGCAATACATCACTCCATCCTTGTCGAATCCTGCCGGCCAGATACCGATACGGCGTTCGAAGTTATTTTTCACGGAAATGGAGATAGTGGATACATGCCAGAAATTGTCCCATCGATCCTGGAAAGTCGCCCCATGACCCGCTCCGTTGGCAAAACCTCCCGGCTTGAAGCTAAATGGCATGGACTGCGGAGTAAAAGGGCCTAGCGGAGTATCGCCAACCACAACTCCATCAGCATAACCACTGAACTCAGTCCCCGGGGCTCCATATTGAAGGTAATATTTGTCCTTGTGTTTGGTCATCCAGGCTCCTTCCATAAACGGATCCAGGAAAGTGTCGTCCATATGCTCCCCGAACCGTTGCCATCCATACCTCCATGGCTCCAGAAGGTAAAGCTCTTTTCGCGTTCCAATGGGCTGCATGGTTTTGCGGTTAAGTTCAATTCCATAAAGAGGAAAGCGGTTGCTGCTTCCGTTGAACATATAGAATTTCCCATTCTCATCGGTAAAAAAGGCCGGATCCCATCCGCCGATTTCCAAAGAGTCGACAAGGGGTTTCCAATTGTTACTTTTGGGATTTGTGCTCATCCAGAGCGTGAAATTACTCGCATAGGTTGAACCAAAAACCAGCATGGTATCGCCAACAATGCCTACCGCCGGAGCGCACAACTCATCGTATACCTGATTCCACGGACGTAAAAACCTTTTTGAGATAAAGTTCCAGTTGATCAGGTCGCTGCTCCACCAGTATCCCCACTGATTGGTGGAAAACAGATAGTAATCATCCTTGTATTTGACAATAACAGGATCAGCAGTTGCCCGATGGCGACCGGCTTCACTGAAATTTGGAATAGGGGTATAACCATAATCCAGATTGATGGGATTGCAAAAGGTCTTTTGTGTCTGAGCTGTTGAAGGCAGACTAAATGCACAGTAAAGTGCCGCTAACAGAATTGCCAAAGGAATTTTTATCGTCATAGTTCAGTCGAAAACTCTAAGTTAGATATTCTTTACCTGATCCAAAAATGGGAAAGATTCATGGTAAATGATAAATGAAAATTCGTACCAAAAATGTCAAATTTTAACGGAATGTCAAGGCAATTTTTACCCCCAGAAAGATCAGAAATCCTCCCAGTGTAAAATTGATCATTCTTTCATATTTAAGGAAGATCCTTTGAACATTTGGCTGGGCCAGGAAGATGGAAACAATGCTAAACCAGCTGAATGCAGTTATCATGATGATCGCGGATATGATCAGAATGATGTAGACCGGCGTTGAACTGCCGATCACAAAAGTAAAAAGGCTCAGAAAAAAAAGTGTAGCTTTTGGATTGAGGACATTGGTAAGAAATCCCATCTTAAAAGCCTGCAATCGGGTGAGATCCAAAAGGGATTTCTCGGTAGAAACATCCAATTTGGATTTTTTGGACAGGATTGAGACGACGCCTATGTAAATGAGATATCCTACGCCAAGAAACTTGATCAAAGAAAAAAGTACAACGGATTTTGAAATCAACAACCCAATTCCGGCAGCACAATAAAACAAGTGGATGCCAAGTGCGAGACTGATTCCAAGGCTTGTAAAAATGCCGGAACGCCTTGAATAGCAAAGCGCATTTCGGACGGTCATCACAAAATCCGGTCCGGGACTCATCGCTGCCAGCAGGTTTAGCAAGGTA
>JANYJT010000234.1 GCA_025358395.1 Bacteroidia bacterium | reverse complement strand
CCATATACGATTTTGGGGACTTTAACATCGTCTGGGATCATACCATTGGAATATACGGACAGAATTATGGCCGGGGACATGGTGTTGCCTTTATTGGTGAATACGGTACATTGGTAGTAGATCGCAAAGGTTGGGAAGTGTATCCTGAAACAACCAGTACTTCAGCACAGCAAGGAATGAAACCAGTTCCTCTTCAGCCAAGTACAGGTAAAGGACTTGATTTGCATGTTAAAAACTTTTTGGACTGTATTAAAACAAGGGAAAAGCCCAATTGCGACATCGAAACAGGAGCACATATCGCCAGGATAGCTTCCCTTGGAAACATTGCCTACCGACTCGGCCGGCAAGTAAATTGGGACGGTGACAAACAGGCGTTTAAAAATGACTCTGAAGCCGATAAACTGATTCTGGCAAATTACAGGGCACCCTGGGAGCTGCCCAAACTTTAATATTAAGTGTCTAGAGTATTAAAGTGAACTAATGTGACTAAAGTGCTTACAAGCCGAGCATCATCTGTTCGGAGTCCACTACTTTAGTCACTTTAGTTCACTTTAGTTCACTTTAGTCACTCTAGTTCACTTCTTCTTAACTTCTCTATAAAACAATTCCTTTGTAGCTGCCGGTCATTACCCGATATGCCAGCTTAGCATTTAAATTTATTCTAAAAATTGCCATCACCTGAAGCATTAACTACCGTCGAATCTTTTCAGGTACCCTATTTTGTACTACCTTTGAGGCCGGAAAAAGGACTGTGGGACTCAGGGACTGGGAGACAGAAGGACGAGTCAGGGACTGGGCCTAATTAGTGAAATCCATTTTTAAATTCGTGCAATTCGTATTCTATGATATCTGTTGAAGAACTATATGTTGAATTTGGTGGTTTTGAGCTTTTCAAACAGGTAAGCTTTATCGTAAATCCGCGAGATCGTATTGGTCTTGCAGGCCGTAATGGCGCTGGCAAGTCAACTTTACTTAAAATTTTTGCCGGAAAACAGATTCCAACTTCTGGAAGGGTTATCGCTCCCAAGGATATCAAGATCGGTTATTTGCCCCAGCATATGGATACAACCGATTCGAATTCTGTCATTGAAGAAGCAGCCAAAGCATTTGAAGAAATTCACCTGCTTGAAAAAAAAATCAATTTTCTCAGCAATGAGCTTTCTGTGAGAAATGATTATGATTCAGCCGAATACCATCAGATAATGGATGAGCTGCATGAAATAAATGATCGTTTTCACCTACTTGGAGGAGGTAATTTTCACGCAAATATTGAACAAACCCTGGTCGGTTTGGGGTTCGATCGAAAGGATTTTGACAGACCAACTTCCGAGTTTTCAGGTGGCTGGCGAATGCGGATTGAACTGGCTAAAATTCTTTTGCAAAAACCACATGTCTTTTTATTGGATGAGCCCACAAATCATCTGGATATAGAATCTATTCAATGGCTTGAGCGGTTTCTGAAGGAGTACCCCGGAGCGGTTGTCCTGGTATCTCATGACCGGGCCTTCCTGGATAATGTGACCAATAGGACGGTGGAGATAAGTCTGGGAAAAATTTACGACTACAAAGTCAATTATAGCAAGTACCTCGAGCTAAGAGTTGAAAGAAGAGAACAGCAGCTGGCATCCTTTCGCAACCAGCAAAAGATGATCCAGGATACGGAAGATTTTATAGAAAGATTTCGTTACAAAGCAACAAAATCAGTGCAAGTTCAGTCGCGGATCAAGCAGCTGGATAAAGTTGACAGAATCGAAGTCGACGAAGAGGATACCCGCTCTATGAACATCAGGTTCCCTCCTTCCCCAAGATCCGGAACAGTTGTTTTTAAAGCGGTGGAAGTATCAAAGTCTTTTGGTGATCTGCAAGTCTTACATAAAGTTGATCTCACCATCGAAAGAGGCGAAAAAATAGCCTTCGTTGGTAAAAACGGCGAAGGGAAGACGACTATGGCACGTATCCTGATGCAGCAGCTGGAATGTACAGGTGAACAAATTCTTGGGCATAATGTCAAAGTAGGCTATTTCGCACAAAATCAGGCATCCTTGCTCAATGAAGATCTTACGGCGCTCGAAACAATCGATCAGATAGCTGTAGGTGATATCCGCACAAGAATCAGAGATATCCTGGGTGCATTTATGTTTTCAGGCGAAGATGTTGACAAAAAGGTAAAAGTATTGTCAGGAGGAGAAAGATCCAGGCTGGCTATGATCCGATTGTTGCTGGAACCAGTGAACTTTCTGGTATTGGACGAACCTACAAATCATCTCGATATCCATTCCAAGGGAATTCTGAAAAAAGCCCTGTTGGATTTTGATGGCACCTTGCTGCTTGTATCGCACGACCGAGAATTTTTAGACGGACTCGTCAATGTGGTCTATGAGTTCAAAAATAAAAAAATCAGGCAGCATCTGGGCGGAATTTATGAATTTCTACAAAAAAAAGAGATGGATTCCTTGAGGGAACTTGAAGTTAATATCCCTGCAAAAAAAGAGAAGAAAGAGCCGGTTAAAGTGGTAACCCATGTCTCTTTTGAAGAAAGAAAAGAGATCAACAAGATGATCAGCAAGCTGGAAAAACAAATTTCCGATGTTGAGGCATATATTTCTAAACTGGAAAATGAGATCGTTATTACCGATATATATATGAGTGATCATCCTGAAAAGGTTGAT
>JANYJT010000233.1 GCA_025358395.1 Bacteroidia bacterium | reverse complement strand
AATTTGGCAGAAATGGAGGGAATTGTCGAAGGACTCCGAATCGCCGGTATTGCCACTACCCTCAATGAAATGGTCGGGCTCAATGGTTATGCGGAGTTGATGGGTTCATGGTGGCCTACAGTCAAAGATTCTGTGCATGTTCGTCTCGAATTGCATCCGAAGGAATCATGCAGCTCCTTCATCGCGACCGGCAACATGACGGCAGATGGACAGATAGTTTTGGGCCACAACACCATGGATTTGTACCACAATCCAATGTGCAACATCATCCTGGATATCCTGCCGGAAAAGGGACACCGCATTTTGATGCAATCTTTGGCCGGTTTTATTCACAGTGAGACCGACTTTTTCATTACCGATGCCGGATTGGTGGGATCCGAAACCACCATCGGTGAATTCTTCCCTTTCGACCCCAAAGGTGACCCGGAATTTTCGCGGATGCGCCGTGCTACCCAGGATGCCTCCTCCATCGAGGAGTGGTGCGAAATCATGAAACGGCGCAACAACGGAGGTTATGCCAATGCCTGGCTGTTGGGCGATATCAATACCAACGAGATTGCGCGGCTGGAACTTGGGTTGAAACAAGTAGCCTTTGAAAAGAAAAAAGAGGGCTATTTTATTGGTTCCAATGTGGCGGAGGACCTAAAATTGCTCCGTTTTGAAACAAAAAAGGATGAGACCAACATTAAATATTCATCCATAGCACGACGGGTAAGATGGAAAGAACTCATGAAGAAATATGCCGGAAAAATCGATCTGAAGCTTGCCAAAGCGTTTGAAGCAGACCATTATGACAGCTATCTGAAGAAGAAAAATCCGGGAGGCCGCACCCTTTGTGGTCACTGGGAAATCGATGCGCAACCGTATGGCCCGGACATCCCTTTTAGTCCGGAAGGTACCCTCGACGGGAAGGTCGTAAACGCGGCCATGGCAAAAAGGATGTCATTTGAAGCGCGATGGGGATCCGCATGCGGAATGGCTTTTGATGGAGCCAAATTTTTGAAGGAGCATCCGCAATATTTCTGGCTTGAAGGAATGCTGGCCGACCGACCCTCACAACCGTGGACGACTTTTACCGCCGGAGAGAAGAAATAATTTCAATATGAAAATTTTAAAAATTGAACTCTACCAGATGCCTGTCAAGCTCAAAGAGCCCTTCGTGATCTCTTTGGGCGCATTTGATTATGCCGGCAATGTGGTCGTGGTGATTAGAACAGACACCGGAAAGACCGGGTTTGGTGAGTGCAGTCCGTTTATGCCGATCAATGGCGAAAGCATGGATACCTGCGTGGTTGTCGGACAATATCTGGCCCAGGTTCTGATTGGAGCGGATCCTGTTCATTTAGAAGGGTGTGTCAACAAAATGGATCAGGTCATCTATGGAAATTCGAGCATAAAAAGTGCGTTTGACATGGCTTTGTACGACCTGGCATCTCAACAGGCAAAACTACCGCTTTATGCTTTTCTTGGAGGTAAAAAAGGCAAAATCCTGGTTACTGATTACACCGTTAGTTTAGGAGATAAACACAAGATGGTAAAGGATGCACTTCTTATTAAAGAGAATGGATTTCAGGCCATTAAAGTGAAGTTGGGTGAGAGTTGCGAGGCAGATGTGGAAAGAATTCGCCTGATCAGAGAGGCGGTAGGGATGGAGATACCTTTGCGGATTGATGCCAACCAGGGTTGGGATACTTCCACTGCAATCGCTACTTTAAAAGCACTCGGACCTTTCAATGTTCAGCATTGTGAGGAGCCTATTCCTCGTTGGAATTTCATGGAGCTTCCGCTGGTCAGGAAGCAGAGCCCGATCGAAATTATGGCCGACGAATCGTGCTCAGACCATCATGATGCCAAAAGATTGATTGATCTGCAGGCGTGTGATCAACTAAATATCAAACTCGGCAAATCATCAGGGATTTTCAATGCCTTGAAAATTGTTAAACTGGCGGAGCAAGCCAATATGCATCTTCAGTTAGGAGGATTTCTCGAGTCACGGCTGGGTTTTACTGCGGCGGCCCATCTGGCACTTTCCAGCGATAGCATCGTTTATTGCGATTTCGATACCCCGCTGATGTTCACGGAGGATCCTGTTTCGGGCGGAATCACCTACGACAATCATGGAGTGGTTACAGTTCCTGATGTCGTTGGATTGGGTGCCTGGATTGATGAAGGATATTTGAAGAAGCTGAAAAAAGTAGAGATATGGTGAGTTGGCGGCAGGTTAAACAGTTGCACCAATTATCCCCAGAAATTTATCAGAACCATAGATCACCCGTAGCTTTCGGGCAAGAATGCCTATCGTAAAGGATCCCGCATCCAGCGTCTCGCCATCTGCTTCTCCCGGTAGCGGTGTACCTGAACTGATCTCAATAACTTTCCCCGAATGGGTAGAAACCCTTCTGTCTTTGATGAATTCCCCTGAATATAAACCTTTAAAATTGGTAAGTATCCCCCAGATACCTATGTTGCGGATGATAGTCACATGAAAATGTCCCTCCAGCGGATTGGCTTCAGGTACCTGCATCATCCCGCCTCCATTGAACTTCCCCAGTCCGACACTCGCACTGAAAAGGTTTACCTGAAGGTTTGCTCCATCAATGGTAAATTGCACTTGCCTGCTTTTGAAATTGAAATAGCCTGACAACAGACTTTGGATGTAAACCCGGATACCAGTTACGCCTTTTGATTTCATGTCGTTGGCGTTTTTTGCCACCAACGCATCAAACCCGAACCCTGCGATGTTCACAAAATATCTCTGCGATGTTTCGCCATCAGACAGGCAGGTTATCTTGCCAACATTCTGAAGGACGGTCTTGTTTGCCTTGATGATGTCTATGGCTTTCTGGTAATTATCCGGAATCCCGAAAGTTTTGGTCCAGTCGTTGCCGGTACCAACCGGCAGCATTCCCAAAGTGACTTCAAGGTCGGATTTCTGGTCTGCCAGGAATATGCCGTTCACAACCTCATTGAGTGTGCCATCACCTCCTGCAACCAGGAGATGGGTTGCTCCTGCCGCGACTAAATCCTGTGCCAATTGAATGGCATGACGTGGATATTCGGAAATAACCAGCCGGAAATTGAGGTCCGCCTTTGTCAGCAATTGTTCAATTTTCTTTTGGTCATGAGCCCCTTTCCTACCGCCGGCATGCGGATTCAGGATGACTTGCCATTCGATCTCGCTATTTTTCGGCATGAAATATTTGGTTGAGCAGTTGGTATCTGATTACAAATCTAAAAAAAATCGGGTACAGATTTTTTCTGCACCCGATTTTCTATGTGAACAAAAGCTGTTAGCTATTAGCGATTGGCTTTTAGTAAGAAAAAACAGATGTTGATTTACCACCATTCCTATTCCAAAATCGGAAATCGGAAATCGAAAATTTTTTGATCGATCTTTCTTATTCTTGCACTGCAGCAATACCCGGAAGCACCCGACCTTCGAGATACTCCAGCATCGCGCCGCCGGCTGTTGAGATGTATGAGACTTTGTCGGCAATGTCGAATTTATTGACCGCCGCTACTGAGTCACCTCCGCCTACCAGCGAGAAAGCACCATTGGCAGTCGCTTTAACGATGGCATCACCGATGGCTTTCGTTCCGACAGCAAATTTGTCCATCTCAAAAACACCAACGGGGCCATTCCAAAGTATCGTTTTAGAATCGCCGATTACCTTGTTGAAGTTTTTAATGGTTTCGGGACCGATATCCAAACCTGACCAGTTGTCATCAATGGCATAGGAAGAGACTACCTTGGTATTGGCAGTTTCCGCGAAAGCGTCTGCTTCAACAACATCCACGGCAAAGTGAAACTGAACCCCTTTCTCCTTGGCTTTAATCAAAAGACTCTTGGCAAGTTCCAAATAATCGTCCTCACAGATAGAACCACCAATTTTACCACCTTGGGCCTTCACGAAAGTGTAGGTCATGCCTCCGCCAATGATCAGATGATCAACGGAGTTAAGCAGATTTTCGATGATGGTGATTTTCGAAGACACCTTTGAACCACCCATGATGGCGGTAAAAGGACGCTCGGGGGATTTGAGGACTTTGTCCAGACTTTCCACCTCGCTGGCAACCAGCAATCCAAAAAGTTTGTCGTTCTGAAAGAATTTGGCGATAACAGCAGTGGAGGCATGTGCCCTGTGCGCCGTTCCAAAGGCATCATTCACCCAGCAATCGCCAAGTAAAGAGATCTGACGGGCAAATTCTTCATCACCACCCTCTTCTTCGGGATGAAAACGCAGGTTCTCCAAAACCAGTACTTCACCTGCTTTGAGCGCATTGGCCATCGCTTGTGTTGCTTCGCCGATGCAGTCAGGCGCCATCTTCACAGCTTTACCTCCCAGCAATTTGCTGAGATGCGGAACAAGATGCCTCATGGAAAATTTATCTTCCGGACCTTTTTTCGGACGACCAAGATGAGACATGATAATCACGGCCCCGCCTTTTTCCAAAATAAGGTTGATCGTTGGTAAAGCAGCGGTCATGCGCGTATCGTCAGTAATCTCGAATTGTTCGTTGAGGGGAACATTGAAGTCAACTCTGATTAAGGCTTTTTTGCCTGAAAAGTCATAAGTTTCAATCGTCTGCATATCATTGTAATTAAATTTTTTAAGAAGCTCAAAGATAGTGGATATCTGTTGGATAAGCCTATTTTTCAGTGTTAATTTATTACTAATTCAAAGGGAGTTTGGGCAGGTGCATCGCCCGATACCCAATTTTTTTTACTTTTGAGGAGATGAGTATGACCCGCTCATTTTAGCATCAACTGATCCATGCAATTTAAAGATGTCATCGGACAGCGTCCTACAAAAGCGCTGCTTGTCCAATTGTTCAGGGAGCAACGAGTTCCCCATGCCATTATGCTGATTGGCCCTCCCGGTAACGGGAAGCTGGCACTGGCTCTTGCTTTTGCCCAATTCCTCAATTGTCATGAGAAAACTGACACTGATTCTTGTGGTGTATGCAGCTCGTGCCTCAAGTACAGGAAACTGATTCACCCTGATCTGCATTTCACCATCCCTGTAGTGAAAACTACCTCGCTCACCAAACCCACCAGCACCGACTATCTCCCGAAATGGAGGGAGTATTTCATCTCAAACCCTTATCCATTGTATGAACGATGGGTCCAGATGATCTCTGAGGAGAACAAACAAGGGATGATTTATGTGGATGAGGCCTCAGAGATCATCCAAAAGCTCAACAGAAAATCATACGAAGCAGATTTCAAAGTTTCCCTGATCTGGCTTCCTGAGACCATGCACCTGACCTGTGCCAATAAAATTCTGAAAGTCTTGGAAGAACCTCCGGCCAACACTTTGTTTATCCTGGTAACAGAAGAGGAACAACGCCTGATCAGTACGATCAGGTCGAGATGCCAGACCATCAGGTTGCCAAGGATTGAAGAGCAGGATCTTGCCGAAGCGCTTGCGACTCATCCATCCTTGTCAGAAAATAATCCATATGATATAGCCCGGCTTGCAAAAGGCAATTTTATTTTGGCTGAGGAATTGCTGAAGGAGGACGAAGTCAGAAGGTACAATCATGGTCAGTACACTGTTTTGATGCGTGCCGGTTATAAGCGCAACTTGCAGGAGTTGTTGGCTTGGTCGGATGAAATATGCTCCATTGGAAGAATCAGGCAACTCAGTTTTCTCAGGTATTGCAGTGATTTCACCCGTGAGAATTTCATGTCCAATTTTAAACAACCTGAACTGATAACCATGGATGAAGAGGAACTGAAGTTTGCCAACAAGTTTGCTCCTTTTATCCACGATAAAAATGTGATGCACCTGTTTGCTGAATTCGAAAAATCGCTGAAAGATGTCGCATCCAATGGAAATGCCAAAGCAATTTTTACAGATATGGCACTTAAAGTTTCCAAATTGATCAGGCTCTAAACCAGGGTATCTTTATCAATCAATTTTTCTATTTTTGTACTGAAGTAGAAAAGCAAAACAAATTATCTCATAAATATCCGTTGGATAATGAACTCTATACAAAAAACAGCACGTGGATGCCCAAATTCAACGCTAACACGAAGTTGTGCCAAATTAAACGTTTACAACTGGCTTTCTGACGTCCCCAATACCATCAATCCGAACGATATAGTCGAAATCCGATTCAAAAATACCCGCAAAGATTATTTTAAAAACGTCAATGATCTGACGTTAAAACCAGGAGATATTGTAGCTGTAGAGGCCAGTCCCGGACACGATATTGGCGTGGTTTCCCTGGTCGGGGATCTGGTTCTCAAGCAAATGAGAAGGCATAAGCCTACTTTCGTGGATGGTGAACTCCGAAAAATTTATCGGGTGGCCAAACCTGTCGATATTCAGAAATGGGAAGAAGCTACACTGATGGAGCATGATACCATGCTGAAAGCCAGAAAAATAGCCGAAGACCTGCGCCTGAACATGAAGATCGGTGATGTGGAATTTCAGGGGGATAAAACCAAAGCTATTTTCTATTATATTGCTGATGAGCGTGTTGACTTTCGTCAGCTCATCAAAGTATATGCCGACACCTTCCGTATCAGGATTGAAATGCGACAGATTGGCGCACGACAGGAAGCCGGCAGGATCGGTGGAATCGGCCCTTGTGGCAGAGAGTTGTGTTGCAGTTCCTGGATCTCCAATTTTGTGTCTGTCACGACCAATGCCGCCCGTTACCAGGAGATTTCCCTGAATCCGCAGAAGCTTGCAGGTCAGTGCAGTAAACTCAAATGCTGTCTGAATTACGAACTGGATTGTTACATCGATGCCCAAATCGATTTCCCCCCAAATAATGTACAGATTGAGACTGAAAAAGGCAACTACAACTACCTGAAAGCGGACATTTTCAAAGGAATTTTCTGGTACGTGAAGGAGAATTACCAGGGTGGAGGGGTGATTGGTGTATCAGTTGAAAAAGTTAAAGAAATTATTCGGCTGAACCGCAGTGGCAAGCGCATTCCGGACCTGACCGGAGACATCATTGAAATACCTGAAGATACCGCCCCGACCTATCAGAATTCTGTTGGGCAGGAGTCGCTCGACAGGTTTGATCAGAGTCCAAATAAACTGAGAAGGAAGAAGCGTCATAAACCAATTCTGACCCGCAAAAACATTTCGAATTCAGAAAATGAACCAACACAGGATACTTCAATCGATTAAATTGGCATTGGTCTTTTCTCTCCTTGCACTGTCGATGTACTCATGCAACAGAAAGATTGTTTTCAGTGACTATAAAGCCTTGAAAGGGTCAAAATGGCACCAGGATTCAATCCTTCGTTTCGACATGACGGTTCCTGATTCCACCAAGATTTACAACCTGTTCCTGAATGTCAGAAACGAAGGCAGATACGGCTACAGCAATCTCTGGCTGTTTGTTAAAATAACTCCTCCCAATGGAAAAGTGCTCAATGATACCATCGAACTATCCCTGGCTAATCAGGAAGGGAAATGGCTGGGATCTGGTCTGGGTGATATTTACGACATGAAATACCCTTACAAACAGACCACAATCTTTCCATCCGCCGGATATTACCGTTTCGAAGTTCGGCAGGGTATGCGCACTGAGGATGGCATATTAAGGGGGATTCGGGACTTTGGCATGACTCTGGATAAAGCGAATTGAGTTGAGAACTGAGAGTTGGAAGATGGGAAGATGTGAATACAGGGGCAGCACTGTGTGGCCATCCATCAACTGTCCCGATAAAGCAAGGATTGAATCGGATAAAATTAAAGGAACAAATCCACGTTTTTAGTAATTAGCACATTATCACATTAGCACATTAGCACATTATCACATTAGCACATTATCACATTTCCCTCATGACCAAGAATAAACTCTCCAAATTTGCTGAGGTTCATGCGCTGCCCAATGTGGTGGAGGTACCCTATGCAGAATTGCTGCAAGCTCCATACATTCTTCGAGGCAAATGGAGCAGTGATTTTTTCGGCAATCATTTTCCGGTTGTGCTTGAATTGGGCTGCGGAAAGGGCGAATATACGGTCGGACTTGCCGAAAACTATCCGGAGAAGAATTTCATCGGGATTGATATCAAAGGATCAAGAATGTGGACAGGCGCCACTACTGCGCACAACAACGGGTTAAAAAATGCCGGCTTTATTCGCACTTATGTCGAATTGCTTCCCTCTTTCTTTGGCCCCGGCGAGGTAAGTGAAATCTGGATTACC
>JANYJT010000201.1 GCA_025358395.1 Bacteroidia bacterium | reverse complement strand
CTTCGATTGGCATTTGGAATGACGAGACCGGATTTAAATTGCTTCGTGAGTTTGGCTACGAGGATTATAAGTCTAGAATGGACTAAATTTAGTTGAGAGTTGAGAACTCTCAACTCTCAGTTCTCAACTCTCAACTTTTTATCGGGAACTTCGCTGCCTCCTCTGCCAGTCTTTCGCCGGAAAATTCGGATGTAGACATCCGTATCCGCCACTCTTTTGGATACCCATTGTTAAAGCGGGAACCGATATTTTTTGCCCATCCGAGCGGATGGTTAAGGTAGGTGATCAGGTTCCATCCACGCTCTTGAAATTCGAGTGGAAAATCATCCCTTTTCAGGAAGTTGATCGATTGCTCCAAAATTAGATCAACAGCTGGAAAATGATTGTGGTTGACAATGGTGGAAACCGCCAGTTCATAGGCCGGAACGACACTTCCCTGTTTGATCTCCCCAATTTTGATACCTGCATGAACAATTCTGAGCGAGGATTTAATCTGATCAAGTGACTGAAGTAGTTCCGATGGAAATGCCAGAAAATTGTCCTCAAATTTCAACAGTGAAACGTCATAATCCCCGGTGAGACAGTTGAGTACATTTTGCTCGGATTTTCCTGCATGCTGCAAAGATGTCTTGCCCTTGGAGCGAATCTCCATCTTGATACTTTCCTTTTTCAAAACAGCTGAAGTAAAATAGCCCTCTCCTTTAACGCGATGGGGATAAAAGCGGTGGCACGGAATATTTCCAGCATCAGTGGTAACGATATTCCAATGCTCAGGTACATCCAACTTAATGGCTTCCACCAGAGCAAATTCTGTCAGCCATTGGATATTCTCCTCGTTTTCTTGTGGATTAAATGTACAAGTGCTGTAGACAAGCATACCGTTTTCGGCTAGGGCAGGCCATACATCAGCCAGAATTCTCTTTTGTCGTTGTGCACAATGGTCGGCATTGACTTCAGACCATTCGTTCATGGCGGATGGATCACGATGAAACAATCCTTCTCCCGAGCAGGGCGCATCCACTACAATAATATCAAAGAAGCCGGGAAGCCGGGAAAAGTCGCGGGGATCGTTACAGGTTACCACGACATTCGGGTTGCCCCATTTCTTAAGATTTTCAGACAATACCAGGGCCCTCGAATGGATCACTTCGTTGCTAACCAGCAGACTATCGTCCGATAGGAGGGAACTTACATGTGTTGATTTTCCGCCGGGTGCGGCACACAAATCCAGTACCTTCAATCTTTTTTGAGGGTACTGACGAATGAATTGCTCCAGAAACATGGAGCTGGATTCTTGTACATAATAAACTCCCGCATGAAACAGGGGATCCAGTGTAAATATGGGGCGTTGACCAATAAAAAAACCGGTCGAGGATGAGGCAACAGGTTCCAAATCAAGGGCCTTGGAATATTTTTTGGGATTGATTCGAATAGAGTGGTGAATCGGATTGGAGAAAGAATGACTAAATTTCGGGAATTCAGGACCCAGAATCATTCTCATCCTATTCTCAAAAGACTCGGGAAGTAAGATCATTTGAACTCTTTTTTTCAAAATTAGCCTTTTTTTTCGGGGATTATTTTAAATTTGTTCAATAACTAATTCAACAATCATGCCAATCCCATTTAGACTGAAATATGCTTTAGGCCTTATTCCATCCGCTGATTCACTCGATGCAAAATGGGAGAAACTAGTCAAAATGCGGGACGATCTTAATACGATGGAAAGTTCCAGTGAATTGAATCAGTTCGAAGATTTAAAGAATCTCATAAGTTCTTCAACCTTTCAGCACAAAAGGAGAGAAATTGAATCGCTTCAGTTTTTAGGAAGTGAGGAAGAGAAGCTAATTCAGGAACATAAAACGCTGCTCCGGTTGGATTCCATCAAAAATCATCAAAAAATATCGGGATCTGAAAGATTGATGAGATTACAAAATATTTTGACATGTTCTTCTCTAGAAAAATTTATTGATCTTCAAAAGAAGGTCGAATCTTATGAATTTTCCAAAAGAAGGTCTGAGTTAAAAAAGAAGGAGTTTTTAAAAACTGCTGATGCTCAAATTCTTAAGGAATACAATCAACTCAAAAGAAGTAGTGACATAACTTTTTGGCGTAAATTTAGCCGGTCGGAAAGTTATCTCAATTATCTGAAAACAGCGGAATCCAAAGAATTAAAGCGCCTTGATGAATTGAATAAATTGACGTCTGAACGCGAATTCATAGAAAGTGTTTCCTATTTAAAGGATAAAAAGAGGTTTCAAAAAAGCCGGGAATATAAGCATATTTTGTCGTTTAATGAGCTGGATAAAAGTAAGTTCATGGTTGAATACCGAAAATTGAAAAAGGCCAAGGAACTCGATTTCTTCGAGAAATGGGAGATGATTTTTGAAGAGGATTTCTCAGATAAAAAATTAAATGATGAACGCTGGCAACCGGAAAATTGGTGGGGACATCGTTTGGCTGGAACCAGTTTCTCGCAAAAAGATGAAATGCATTGTTACAATGGCTTAAAAAATATAGAACTGAACAACAAAACCTTGTCAATTTGGGCAAAAAAGGAGAAAGTTCAGGGTACGGCATGGAATCCTGCTGTCGGGTTGGTTCCCAGACAATATGAATACTCCTCCTCGATAGTGAATTCTGCGGGTTCCTTTCGCTTGAAAAACGGAGTTGTGGAGGCAAAAGTAAGGTTCAAGAGCGATGCGACCATCACTTCAGCTTTTTCACTGACCGGGGAGAAGCCTTTCCCGCAGATTGACCTGTTTCGTAGTACAAAAAATGGGGTTGGATTTGGTATTTTTGAAAAGCTGGGTAGTGGAACCATGAATTATGCGAAAATCGGTGGACTAAATGACCAAAATTACCATATTTTCAGGCTTGAAATGATCAACAATCAATTGGTATGGAAAATAAATGGAGCCGAGGTATTCAACAGCTCGTTCCATATACAGGAGCCACAATTTTTTCATTTGCTGACATCACTTCATGGGATGGTAAATGAACATCTTCTTCCACATCGTTTTGAAATAGACTGGATACGTTGTTTTGCCTTAAAATCCTGATAAATTGTATTAATATGGAAAGCTGGCTGGATGAGGAGGAGGCCGCAATAACAATTTGCGACCTTCAAGGTATGATAGTTTACATGAACGACAGGTCGAAAAGGTCATTTACCAAATTTGATGATAGCGGGATAGCCGTTGGTTCCAATCTGATTGAATGCCATCCTGAACCTGCACGAACCAAACTGATTGCCATGCTCCGGGAACCTCAGACAAATGTCTACACCATCGAAAAAAAGGGGATAAAAAAGTTAATCAGACAATCCCCCTGGTACAAGGATGGTGTGTTTAGTGGCGTTATGGAGATGTCTTTTGAAATACCGGTTGAAATGCCACATTATATCAGAGAGTAAGAAAATGTGCTAATGTGCTAATGTACTAATATGCTAATGTGCTAATTATAAAAGCATTTGTGTAAACTAATCATTTTCTAATTTTACAATTCCTACATTTTTCATTAGCATATTAGCATATTAGCACATTAGCATATTAGCACATTCAATCTTCTACCTTATGCTTCAGTGATCGAAATCCTTCTCCCAATATTTCACTGGCATCCATGATCGTTATGAAGGCGTGCGGGTCAATGGCTGCAATTTGTTCTTCGAGAATAGCTACTTCCCGACGACTGACGACTGTAAAAATGACACTTTTTTCGGCATTCGTGTACATGCCGACTCCTTTCAGGTAGGTGCCACCCCTTTCAAGATCAATTACAATTTTATCCCTGATTTGTTCATGCTTCTCAGAGATGATAATTAACGCTTTGTTGTAGTTGGCACCCTCCAGGATAAGGTCGACTGCACGACCCGTCACGTAAATGGCCACAATGCTGTATAATGGAATCTGCCAATCTTTAAATGCAGCCAGTGCAACAAATACGATGGCACAATCGACCCAAATCAACATCTGCCCGATTGGGATACGGGTGTATTTGGTCATAATCATGGCAACGATATCGCTACCCCCTGAAGTGGCTTTTGATTTAAAGATCAGACCCAGTCCAATACCTGTAAGAACACCACCAAATATGCAGGAAAGCAATACATCCTGCACAAGAGGAGCATCTCCAACCATTCGCATCATGGTGATTCCGTCCATAAAAATGGAAGATGAGACGAATCCATAAATGGTTTTGACGCCAAATCTGCGACCAAGCATTTTGATTCCGATGAAAGTTAATGGAATGTTCATCAGTAGGTTAAACAATCCAATCGGGAAACCATCAGGCCATATTGCCATTCCTTTGGTGAGGTAGTGAACGATAATGCCCAAACCATATACACCACCGGGCACAATTCTATGGGGAGTGATAAAATAGACATAACCCACTGCCATAATGAAGGAGCCAATGGTAATCATCCCGTAATCCAGAAACCACCTGGTCGAAAAAAGTTCTTCTTTTGGCTTTGAAGTCATGGCTGAATGGTTTGTATAAAGGTTGGAAAAATAGCTTTTGGTTGCCGCTCAGAAAGCATAAGCAAAAAAAAAGGTTCCTTTTGAGAACCTTTTTTGTCAACCAAATTTGATTAAAATCTTTTCTCTTTGATACGGGCTTTTTTACCGGTAAGGCTACGCAAATAGAACAACCTTGCACGACGAACATGACCCATACGATTTACTTCAATTCCGTCAATGAAGGGTGAAGTCATTGGGAAAATACGCTCAACGCCAACGTTACCTGACATTTTACGAACTGTGAAGGTTTTGGTAGTTCCGGTTCCTTTGATTTGAATAACAGTACCTTTGTAGTTCTGAATCCGCTCTTTATTTCCCTCGACAATTTTGTACCTGACAGTGATGGTATCACCCGGGTGAAAAGCTGGAAATTCTTTCTGTTCTGCTAAAAACGCATTTTCAGCAATTTTCATTAAATCCATTGCAATTGTTTTAACTTGTTTGACGAACGCAATGTAAACAGTGTCTAGTTGTTTGCTGCCAGAGATTGCGTACGGAAATCGGCTGCAAAAATAGGTATTATTTTACTCTGAAAGAAATTTTTGTAGAAAAATATTTCGAACAGGAAGCAGAAGATACAATGAATCAAAACCCCAATTTTTTCCTGATATCTTGTGGTACCGCATCTTTGTGAACCATGATTGCAGTCGTTTTGTACCGGACATAAGGACCTGAAGCATAGAAATATCCATCATAACTGTTGTAGGAGCCCCAGGAATTCTTGACTTTATAATAAATTGTCCCATTTTGTTCTTTTGCCATTCCGATGATATGCATGGCATGATCGTCGGTTGTTTCCTGCGAATCAAAAGCAGCCTGACGAAGTTCTTGTGTGATTACTTTTTCAAATCCCGGCTTGTTTAGTTTGTACAATTCCTTGTCTTTCTCCGCATCAGAAAGCTTTTCCCACTTTGAAATCTCGGAATTGGTCATCTCAGATTTATTGATTTCCGGAACTACTGCAACCCCCTTTTGAGAAGTGGCAAACCCCTTCTCGCTATTGTCTGCCGACCATCCAACCGAGTATCCGTTGTTTATCGAATTGTCGATTATTGTCAGCAAATCAGCGAGTGGTACATTATACAGTTTTTCCCAAAGCCAGTTGTCAGGAACCTCCAATACAAATTGCTGATAGAATGGATGATGATTGAAGGATGTAATTTCCACATAATCATCCGTATTTATGCCTCCCAGATTTTCAGATACGAATGTCAGAGGGGTGTATCTCTTTTTTTCGTATTTAAAATCTTCCGGTATTTCACCAAAATAAGAATCTGCACTTTTTTGAAATGCAGTTGACCATGAGGACGTTATTTTCCGGTTTTTATTCTGTAAAACCGACACGACCAGACTCCTTAAAAGATTGTCAACTTCGCCGTGAATATGCTTCTTCTCGCCATAACTTAATCCACGGTAAGCGGATTCCGGCATTAAGCCATAATTTTTAATGACATACAGGATGTCGTGCAGCAATCCTCCGGGTCCGAAATTTGCATTTCCCTGCATCCGAACATATCGATCTGCCTTGTCCCTGTAACAGTGGTTCACGAGAAACATTTCTGAAAGGTCAACTTCTGATTTCCCCTTTCGCAACAATTCTGATTCAATGAATGAACAACCTGCGAATGACCAGCAGGTACTGGAGCGAAATTGATCTTTAACCGGAGTATGAGGCAATTCCTTTATGATTGTAAAATGATATCCGGAGTCCTTTTTTTCCTGAGCCTTCATGGAAAAGCTACCTAGAAACAAACATAGCACAAGTGTGAAAATTTCTCTCGATCGCCTCATCCTTTCAATTTTTTAACTCCGGATAGTCAACCCGGATATGGTAAATATTTAGCAATTTTTCACGGAAAAGTTCTTTTAAAACTCTTATATCCTTGAATGTTAAAGGAGCATATTCCAACTGTCCCAGCTCAACTTTCTGCTTAAAGATATTCTCAACAAGACTTCGGATATTCTCGGAATTTTTGATGAGCAGGCTTCGGGAAGCGGCTTCGATGCTGTCGGCTAACATGACCACAGCCGTTTCGCGGGTGCTAGGTAATGGGCCTTTGTAAGAAAATTTCAATTCGGAAGCATCGTCCAATACGTTATCGCTGATATATTTATGGTAGAAATATCCGGTCTTTGTTGTTCCGTGGTGCGTTCGAATAAAATCGATGATCTGTTCAGGTATTTGGTGCTTTCTGGCAAGTTCAACTCCTCTTTCCACGTGGTCAATGATGATTTCAGCACTTTCCTGACTGGAAAGATTGTCATGAGGATTGATTCCAATTATTTGATTTTCAATAAAATATCCTGAATTCTCAATTTTGCCGATATCATGGTAAAGAGAACCTGCCCGAACAAGCAAAGGATTTCCACCAATTTTTGAAATGGCCATTTCTGAAAGATTGGCGACCTGCAAAGAGTGATGCATTGTTCCGGGGGCCTCCATAGCCAGTCTCTTGAGTAATTTTTGGTTGGAGAAGGTAAGCTCAATCAATGTAACATCCGACACAAACCCAAA
>JANYJT010000180.1 GCA_025358395.1 Bacteroidia bacterium | reverse complement strand
AATTTGTAAAAATGCCAAGATCAGTCAATCACGTCGCCTCGAGGGCCCGCCGTAAGAAGGTGCTCTCACTGACCAGAGGATACTTTGGATCAAGAGGAACTGTCTGGACGGTTGCCAAAAACACATGGGAGAAAGGTCTCCAGTATGCGTACCGTGACAGAAAAAGTAAAAAAAGGTTGTTCCGTGGATTATGGATTCAACGAATCAATGCCGCAGTTCGTACCGAAGGGCTCTCCTACTCCCAGTTTATGGGCAAGTTGAAAGCCGCCGGTATCGAAATCAACCGCAAAGTCCTTGCCGACTTAGCGATGAACAATCCCGCTGCATTCAGCGCCATTGTGCAAAAAGTAAAATAAATAAATACCAGGCGAAATAAATATTAAAAGGCTGTCCGAAAGGGCGGCCTTTTTTATTTATACTAGAATGCGGATTTTTGATTTTGGATTGCCGGTCTCCGAGCGAAGTCGAAGGGTCGATTTTCGATGCGCTCCCTGAGCCTGTGATCCCTGAGCGTAGTCGAAGGGTTGGACAATGCTTCTTTCACCAGGTTTGAGTTTAATAAGGGACAAGGAGAAGTTGTAGAGTCTTATTCTGTAATAAATATGTATTATCCAATTGGGCAAAAAATGAATTGCATGAGCTATTCAATTCATGTGAAAAATTATAAACACCATTCCGAAATATTTAAAACAGGTCTGGCATATGGATGATTAACAACTATTTCACCTTCAATAAAAAATCGGAATCAAAATATTCAGACGAATTTTGGAAGAATTCCAATTTCCCAAAAGATGTGCCTTACGACTTTGATAAACTCAGAAGTCTAAAGCTTAAAAAGGAATTGCAATGAAGCCACTCCTCTTCACTTCAATTTTAATAGCCCTCTTCCCGCTGACTGGATTATCTGCTTCTATTTTTTGCTAGAGTAAAAATCGTCCAATGAGAGTCCTGATTGTCTGACAATTGAACGGAAAGTGCCAAATGGAATCTCTTTTCTGGGGGCAGGTACAATGACTGTGTGCCCTTCTTTGTAATACTTTTGATGGCTTCCCCTTTGGGAGACAAATTTAAATCCAAATCTGAGAAGGGTATAAACTATTTCGTTGGAAGATAATAACTTAGACATTGATCTGGGTTTCACCAACAATGGTTTCCTGAATCGGAAGGACTAAATCAAAAGCCTCTTTATCCTCAAAATAAAGCATCAAGGCTTCATTTAAATTATCAACAGCTTCCTGGGACGTATTCCCAAAACTTGAAACATCAACATTTAAGCATTGAGATACATAATAGCCACCTTCCTTAAATACAATATATTTTAAAGTTTTTGTCATAGTATCCACTTTCATTTCAATTCCTTATTCAAAGATACATTGTTTCTTGCAAATTAACAAGTAATACCGACTGTTTCAAACTCATTACAACACATTGTAAATATGATATTTAAATTCAAAATGGTTGATTATGTTGACAACATCGAGTATGAATCACTTTTGCTCAGATTTTAAAAACGAAAATCGATTCATTTGGCTTGTACCAGGATAGTATTGATAATTTCTACAGTGGTTAAACCATTTTTAAATTTTGTTGTCAAAGTTCCGAAATTGTCAATAAATATTGCCAATTTGCCTCAATACACTATTATATAATTCACTTATGAAGATTGAGATCAAAGGACTCAATAAGGTCTATCCTAATGGAAATCACGCCATTAAGGATGTTAACATGACCATCGAAAGTGGGATGTTCGGATTGCTTGGTCCAAACGGTGCCGGAAAATCTACACTGATGCGAATTCTGGTAACTCTGATGAAACCCTCCTCCGGTCAGGTTCTGGTAAACGGTTTGGATCTGATGAAAGACAGAAAGGAAATCCGCTCCATGCTAGGTTACCTGCCCCAGGATTTTCGCTTCTTTACGAAACTAAAAACCTACGAATTTCTGGATTATGCAGCCCGTCTTTCCGGACTGACAAACACCAAAGTCAGAAACAACACTGTAGAAAAAATGCTTGAGGAGGTTGGTCTTTACGAAGCACGCAACCGCTTTGCCAACAACTTATCCGGAGGTATGAAACGCCGGTTGGGTATTGCGCAGGCGTTGATCGGCGATCCCAGGCTGATTATTGTGGATGAACCGACTACCGGCCTCGATCCCGAAGAGCGGATCAGGTTCAGAAACCTCCTGACACGAGTAAGCGACAAGGATGTGGTGATCATCCTCTCAACACACATCGTTGGTGATATCTCAAGTACCTGTACCGATATGGCCCTGATGAACAAGGGTATTTTGTCATACAAAGGTTCGCCTGAACACCTGATCGATCTGGCCAAAAACAATGTTTGGAAAATCACGGCTACGGAAACCGAATATTTCGAGATTCAGGAAAAATATCCGATCATCTCCTCCATTCCTTCGGAGGAAGGATGGGAAGTACAGGTGGTATCCAAGGAGGTCAATGGCTACCTGGGTGAAAGAATCGATCCCAATCTGGAACATGCATACGTCAATTTTATGGAAAATGAACTCAACCAGAAATGGATAGAAATTTAATTGAAAAATATTTAAACATCTGACTATGAGAGCAATTCACAATATATTCGCAGTAGCAAAATACGAATCAATTACTTTGTTCAGAAGTTGGTTCTTTCGCATTTTCTCCATTTTATCGCTGGTCTTTGTATTTTTCTATAACTTTTGGACGCAAACAGCAGTCGGCTATCCCAATGGAGACATCATCGCCATTCCTTCGATGATTCCTTTTACCAATCTTTACATCATCAACCTGGCACAGGCCATCATTGCAGTTTTCCTCGCTTCAGAGTTTTTGAAACAGGACAAGAAACTGGATACGACAGAAGTAGTCTACATGCGATCTATAACAAATGCTGATTACGTGATCGGCAAGACACTCGGAAATATCTGGGTATTCGTCATGTTGAACGCGGTTGCACTTGGTATGGTGGCGGTATTTAACATGGCTTCACCGTATACCCGTTTTAATCTCCTCCCCTACATTTACTATTTTCTGTTGATCAGCATCCCAACGCTGATTTTCATCATGGGATTCTCTTTCTTTTTAATGTCAGTAATTAAAAATCAAGCAGTTACATTTCTTGTTTTACTTGGTTACATCGCGGCTACATTGTTTTACCTTCAAAATAAATTCCATTATATTTTTGATTATATGGCATTTAAACTGCCTATGACCTGGTCGGAAGTTGTTGGATTCAGTTCCTTGAAAGAGATTTTGATTCATCGGGGGATATATTTCTTTTTAGGGTTGGGATTTATCTGTTTGACGATATTGTTGCTAAAACGCTTGTCACAGTCCAAGTTTGTTAAAGAGGTGGTCATCGCTTTCTCCCTGGTATTTCTTAGCGCGGGAGTCATTCTAGGTATCATTTATCTGAATAACATATCCAATGAAGAGCAGCACAGAGGTGAGATGGTCGACTTGAACAATCGTTACGCTCCAATGAAAGTAGTAGAGATTCTCTCGAATGATATCGACCTGGAACATTCCGGAAATCAAATTATTGCAACAGCTAACCTAAAAGTTAAAAATACAGGAAAAGAGGCACTTAGCGAATTTGTGCTCACCCTCAATCCCGGCCTTGAAGTGGTACAATTGTCAGGAGGAAAATTTACCAGAGAGATGCAAATCATCAAAATCCAACCGGATAAAGCACTTCAGTCTGGTGATTCCACTAATATCAGCATTCAATACAAAGGCACCATCGACGAAACTTTCTGTTACCTCGATCAGACTCCAATCCAACTTGAGAAATGGAAAAATAGTCCGAATGGCGTAATAGACAAGAAACACGCTTTTGTAACTCCTGAATATTTATTGCTTACTCCGGAGACCCGCTGGTATCCAACCGCCGGAATAAGTTATTCCACCAAAGGGTTAAACTGGCTGGCCACTCAATTTTCCAAATTCCACCTGAAAGTAAAGACGGCGAAAGGACTCACAGTTCTTTCGCAGGGGAAGAAAACAGAAGGAACCGACGGGACTACCTCTTTTGAGCCTGATCAACCACTGACGCAGCTATCATTGGCTATCGGAAGCTACCAAACCCGGTCTGTGACTGTTGATAAAGTCACCTATTCCTTAAGCTTTTTCAAAGGCCACAATACTTTTGATCCATTCTTTAAGACGTTGACGGATTCCATAATCCCGGTTATCCGTGATGTAAAGAAATCATGGGAGATCAAAATCCGCAGAGAATATCCATTCCAACGGCTTCAATTGGTTGAGATCCCTGTACAGTTTTGCTCGTTTAATCATGCCTGGACCAGTGCCGGAGAACAGGTTCAGCCCGAAACAGTCTATATGGCCGAAGGTGGTTACAAAATTAGCAGCACAAATTTTGCCGGCATCAAGAAAAATTCGCAAAATCAAAATCGTGACCATGGCAACAATGAAACCATTTCGCCGCGAGAAACCGAGGCCAACTACCTGAAACGGTTCATCAACGACGCTTTTTTAAGTAGCAAGGTCGATCCGTTTGGCTCTTTCAATGGTATCCGTATTGGTGGCGGGGGTCCAAATTTTACTACCACGGACATTCTTAATCCTTATTTTATATTTCCAAATTATTACAATTACCTGAATTTTATTGCTTCCCCAATTTATCCTATCACAAACAGGGTTGTGGAATCATACCTATCAAAGAGTGCTACTGAAGGCGGCAACAATTTTATGCGCAATATGATGGGGCTTTCGGGCGACGAAAAAGGAAACATCGCCTTACAAAACAGGTCATTCTCAGATATCCTTGAGAAACAGGCGGATTCTGATATTCTGAACAATGTCGTTCAAACCAAAAGTGGTTTCCTCTTTGCATTGATGAAAGGCGCAGTTGGTCCCGAAAAATTTGATGACTTTATGCGGGGCTTCCTTGATAGCCGAAAATTCAGAACCATCCAGGTAGATGAATTAAACACCGAGATGCGCAACAATTTCAATCTTGATTTGGATCAATATTTGCCGCAATGGTACACTTCAGTAACTTTACCTGGTTACATCTTAATCGACACAAAAGCCTTTAAAATTCAAAAGGATAACCAAATTAAAACGGTCGTTTCCTTCGTCCTGACCAATACAGAGAATATTTCCGGAGCCATCACTGTTACTTTCAGACTCGGTGGATTTGGCGGGATGAACATGAGAAGAGGTGGCGGTGGCGGTGGCGGCAGCGATGAAAACATCGAAAAAACGGTGGTCATCGGTGCAAAAGAGTCCAAACGACTCACCTTCCTTTTGAACAGGGATCCAAGGATGATGACGATCAATACGTATGCCTCTCATAATCTTCCTTCAACGATTTCACAACGCTTTGATAAATTGGATATAGATCCAAAAGGAGAAGGTTCTGACAAAGAGGAGGTTATTCCATTTACTGATGGTTCGGAGCCAACTGATCTTATTGTAGATACAGAAGACAAAGGATTCAGGTTGGTACAACCGGTCTCCAAAAGCTTTATAAAGAGATTGTTCACTTCAGATGTTCCGGACGATGAATTAAAATACAAAGGAATGAACATGTGGAATCCACAGGTTGAATGGACCCTGACTACCAATGAACTATTTTATGGCAAACAGATACGGTCGGCCTATTATTGCAAAGGGGGTACCGGCGACAGAAAAGCCATTTGGAGTGTACCGCTCAAGGAAGGTGGTTATTACAAGGTGTATGCATATATTCCAAAGATCCGCTTCGGGATGAGAGGCGGAGATAATCAGCCCGATGATGTTTACGAATTCAACGTCACGCATGATGATGGCGTTGATCATCCTGCAGTCAAAGCAGATGCCCGGGAAAGTGCATGGGTCGAAGTTGGAACCTATCACTTCTCTTCTGATTCGGCGAAGATAGAGCTGACAAACAATTCGAAAGCCAGATCAGTCTATGCGGATGCGGTCAAACTTGTAAAAGAAAAATAACAATTGTAGAATCCGATAGGTAATTTTTACCAGGAATCGCTAAAAATCAATAGTATAACCCAATATATATAAAATGAAAAAAGTTTCAACACTACTGTTTTTTATGAGTTCGCTGCTTTTTTTAAGCTTAGAATCTCAGGGTCAGACCATACTCACCCTGGAAAAAGCCATGGAAACTGCTGTGGTCAATAGTCCAAGTATTCAGGGCACCTTGCTCAACCTCCAAAGGACAACCGAGACATTGAATGCACAGCGTGCAGGCCTTAAATCAAAATTTGCCCTGAGCCTCAATCCTATCGATTACAGCAACAGCCGAAAATTCGACAACCGTACTTCCCAATGGTTTACCAACGAGGTCATCAATTCGTCCGGTACTTTCAGAGTTGATCAGCCAATCCTTGCCACTGACGGTAAAATTTCATTGGTGAATACTTTCAGCTGGCAATCAAATACCTCAGATGCTTCGGGCAGTTCCATCGTGAACAAGGCCTATCTTAACAATCTATACCTCTCCTTGTCACAGCCATTGTTTACTTATAACCGGACAAAAGTAGCCTTGAAGACCTTGGAATTGAACAATGAGAATGCCCAGCTTAGTTATTCCATGCAAAAGCTCGCCCTCGAAAAAATGGTGACACAGCTTTTCTACAATGTGTACATGGCCCAGATGAGCCTGTCTATCCGGGAAGATGAAAATGTTAATACTGAGAAGAGCTACGAAATCATTAAAAATAAAGTAGAAGCAGGATTGGCAGCAAAAGAGCAGCTATTCCAGGCTGAAGTGAACCTTGCCACATCCAAATCGAGCAAAGCCTCTGCACGTGTTCAGCTTGAAAGCGCCAAAGATCAGTTTAAACAATATATTGGGATGGATATCTTTGAAGAGATCTCCGTGATGACAGATGTAGCGGTTGCTCCCATTGAAATAGATGGCAAAAAAGCGCTCGAGCATGGACTCTCTTCCCGTATGGAGTTGCGCCAAAGACAAATCAGCATTGAAACCTCAATGTTTGACCTGATTGCCATAAAAGCACAAAACGAATTCAGAGGCGATCTTGCCTTGTCGGTTGGAATCACCGGCAATGATCCGACTTTAAGCCAGATTTATGACAAACCAACCAAAAGCCCTCATTATGGCATTACATTCACCGTCCCGATTTTTGACTGGGGACAGCGAGCTGCCCAGATCAGGGCGCAGAATGCCGTTATTAATACACAAAAATTGAATTATACAAACCAGGATATTCAAATAAAAGTGGATATTAGGCAGAGTATCCGAAATCTCGGAAACTTAAAGGACCAGATTGGCATAGCACTGCAAAATCAGAATAATTCACAGCTTACCTATGACATCAATTTGGAAAGATACAAGAACGGTGATCTGACTAGTATGGACCTCAACTTATACCAAGTTCAACTTTCCAATAACAAAATGGCTTATGCCCAAGCACTTATCAATTACAAACTTGAATTGCTGAATCTTAAAATTCAATCCTTGTTCGATTTTTCAACCAACGAAGCCGTTGTTCCTGATCACTATCTCAAAGCCAAAAGTAAATAATCAAATTATAATATAAATAAATTAGAATAAAATGAAAATCAATAAATTGTGGAGATTCATCTTCCTTCTTCCTGTTCTGGCCTCCTGCGGCAATCAACAAAGTCAGCTTCAAAATGATATCGCTGTACCAGTGTCTGTCATAGATGTCAAAAAAGGACCTATCGTCCAGTATATTAACAGTACAGGTACAGCTAATGCTGCCAACCAGGTCTCATTAACCACCGAAATGGCCGGCAATTACAACCTTGCCATAAATCCAAAAACGGGTAAAGAATTTAAACTTGGTGATCTGGTAGAAAAAGGAACCGTTCTCGTTAAGATCGATAATCCGGAATATGTAAACAACATCTCATACGATACCAAGAAATTAAATTTTGAAATCGCGGGTCTCGAATATGAGAAACAAAAATCACTTTACGAAAAAGGTGGTGTCACCTTGAGGGATACTAAAAATGCTGAAGTAGCGCTCGCAAATACAAAAACCAGCTTCGAGGATGCTAAAATTCAGTTGCAGAAGACTGAGGTGAAGGCACTTTTCCGTGGTGCTATTGTTGACATTCCTCATATCACCAACAATGCCCGCATCAGTGCAGGAACTGCAGTAATCACCCTAATGGATTATTCTAAACTTACCATGGATGTAAATCTTCCTGAAAAATATTTGACGACGATCAAGTTGGCACAAGAGGTAAACATTACAAATTATACCATGCCAAATGATACACTGAAAGCTCAGATCAGCCAGCTTTCTCCAGTAATCAGTACAGAAACGCGTACTTTCATGGGTCGCATGACCATCGACAATCCAAATCTTAAATTGCGCCCGGGAATGTTTGTCAAGGCAGACATCGAAATTGCCAGAAAAGACAGTGCGATTGTAATTCCAAAAGACATCATCGTAGCCGGCGGCAGAGGCAAGACCATATTCATTGTTGACAAAGGGGCCGCACAGCGCAGAACCATTACCACCGGACTGGAAAATGATAAATCTGTTGAGGTCATCGAAGGATTAAAGGCCAATACCCGTCTGGTTGTAAAAGGTTTCGAGACCCTGAGGGATAACTCAAAAGTTAAGATCGTCAAATAATTTATCTGCCAGCTGGCAGACAAAATTTTTAAAATATTTTCCTAATGAAGAAATTGACAAATTTTGCAGTCAACTTTCCGGTTACCATTCTCATGATGGTCCTGGGAGTTCTGCTCCTAGGTGTCATCTCCTATCAGAAACTGGGGATCGATCTTTTTCCCGACTTGAATTCACCACGAATTTTCGTTGAGATCAAGTCAGGTGAGAGACCTCCTGAGGAGATGGAAAAACTCTATGTGTCTAATATTGAAGCCATCGCTACTCGTCAGAGTGGGGTTCTCAATACCTCTTCCATTTCTCAGACAGGATCTGCTCAAATAACTGTAGAATATGCCTGGAACAAGGACATGGACGAGGCATTCCTCGACCTTCAGAAAGCCTTGACCAGCTATTCTCAGAATAGTCAGATCACAGAACTGACCATTACCCAGCACGATCCGAATACGAAGCCTGCCATGGTCGTTGGTATGTCACATACCACCATCAAGGACATGAACGAGTTACGAAAAGTGGCAGAAAACTATATCCGTAACGAGCTAGTCCGGATAGAAGGAGTCGCACAGGTCGATTTGAGCGGCATCGAACAAAATGAAGTTCGCATTGACACTGATCCTTATGCGCTCGAATCTTATAATTTAACCGTCGATCAGCTTTCCTCCAAAATTCAGTCCTATAACAGAAGTATTTCAGGCGGAACCATTACGGAAACCGGATTACAATATGTTGTTAAAGGTGTAAGTCTTTTACAGCAAAAAGAGGATTTCGAGAACCTGATCGTTGGTTACAAAACGATCATAGCCGGAAGTACATCTGCTGAAAAAGCACCCACCTTCCTGAAGGATGTCGCCAAAGTCAGCTTCGAGAATAAAGAGCCGGTCAACATAGTACGAATCAACGGCGAACGCTGCATCGCCTTGTCAATTTACAAGGAGACCAAATACAATACGGTCAAAGCAGTTGAAGAGATCAACAAAACGCTGGTTACCATCGAGAAAGCCCTTCCGGGATATAAATTCACGGTAGTTTCCAACCAGGGAACTTTTATCCGCAGCGCAGTCGATGAGGTGAAAAACACCATGTATTTTGGGATCATTCTCGCCATTATCATCCTATTCCTTTTCCTGAGAAGAATCGGAACCACCCTGATTGTCAGTTTATCTATCCCTATCTCTATTGTTGCGACATTTAATTTAATGTATTTCAATGGATTATCGCTAAATA
Organism: Bacteroidia bacterium; assembly: GCA_025358395.1. Next base: position 24,694 of record JANYJT010000180.1, on the reverse strand, counting down.
TCATGACCCTTGGAGGTTTGGCTCTCGGAGCAGGAATGCTCGTAGACAATGCCATCGTAGTCATGGAGAATATATTCAGGAACCACGAAAACGGAATGTCGGCAAAAGAGGCTGCTATCGTTGGAACAGCCGAAGTTGGAGGAGCTATCACTGCTTCCACACTTACCCACATCGTTGTATTCCTGCCTATTATTTACATGCATGGAGCATCTGGCGCCCTGTTCAAAGATCAGGCATGGACTGTTGCCTTTTCACTTCTGTCATCCCTGGTTGTAGCCATTTTCGTGATACCGATGTTGTATCACCGTTTCTTTATGAATCGCAAAAGCGCTTCTATCTCAATTCAAAAAAGAACAGGATACAGCAATTTCTTGACGAATCTTCTCCCCCACCGAATGGTTATTATTCTTTCTTCGCTGGTGTTGTTTGGTTTGTCGCTTTTCCTAATTCCAAGAATTGGCAGTGAATTTATGCCCAAAAGCGATAGCAAGGAATTCTCCATCAACCTAAAAATGAAAGCCGGGACTACCTTATTACGTACCTCGGAAGCTGCCGCTTCCATCGAAGGAATGGTAAGAGAACTGCTTGATAAGGATTTGCTGGGACTTTATTCCAGGATTGGACCTTCTACCGGACTGTCAACCAACGCTCAATCCATCTTCGAAGGAGATAATACGGCCGAAATAAAAGTAATTCTACAGCCTGATGTAAAATTAAGTTCATCTAAAGTAATCGCTTCCATAGCAGAATGGTATTCAAAAAATCCGGACCTGGAGGTCAGCTTTTCTCAGGATGAAACAGCTTTGCAAAGTATTCTGGGAAATAGTGAGGCGCCAATAGTAGTCGAAATTAGGGGTGACGATCTCGTTGTTCTTGATTCATTGGTTCATCGTACTAAAAAGGTCGTTCAGGATATACCTGGATTGTACAATTTATCCACCAACATGGATCAGGGCTATCCTGAATACAATGTGATGGTCGACCGTTTCCGTGCCGGAACTTATAATCTGGCAGTAAGCGATATCGTGACCCAGGTAACGAGTAAACTGACAGGACAGCTCGTAGGACAGTATGACAAAAACGGGGAATTACGCGATATTACAATTCATCTTCCCAAATTGGGTATGTCTGAACTGGGAGATGTTATTATCCGCAGTGGTACGACTGTTGTGAGACTCGGAGAAGTGGCACAATTGAAAGAATCTATTGCGCCGAAAGAGATTTACCATAGCAACCAGATCAGGGTTGGAAAAGTAATGGCCGACCTGAAAAAAGGTGAATCACTGGATAAAATTTCGAACGAAATACAGACCAAAATTTCGGCGGTCGACCTTCCTTCAGATTACCGCTTTAAAATCGCCGGAGAGGAACAGAAAAGACAAGAATCATGGACCAATTTAAGGTTTGCCCTATTGCTTTCCATCGTCTTGGTTTACATGGTTTTGGCTGCCAAATTTGAATCCTTGATACATCCGTTTGTCATCTTGTTGTCCATACCTTTTGCAATTGTAGGAACAGTCATTTTATTCTACATTGTTGGTCAGTCGTTCAATATGATGGCTCTTATCGGAATCATTATGCTCGGTGGAATTGCCGTCAACGACTCGATCATCTTCGTCGACCGGATCAACCAGTTACGGGAGCTTGGAATGGAGAAAAGGGATGCCATAGCCCAGGCCGGACAGCAAAGATTACGTCCTATCCTTATGACAAGTATCATCACTATCATAGCACTCGTTCCGCTTACACTTGGTTTCGGCGACAGTGTGGCACTTCGGGCACCAATGGCACTTGCAGTAATCGGAGGAATGGTAACCAGCACATTGCTCACACTCTTGGTAATCCCTTGTGTGTATGACTTGCTGACGAGTAACAAACCCATCGAACAGGACATTTAAACAAACAACTTTCAACTGATGGACTTCATAATAAAAAGAAAAGTATTGATCAGCATGCTCTTCCTCGGGCTTAGCATGTTGGGATATGTCTCCTGGAAAAATCTTTCGATGGAGCTTTTCCCGAATGCCGAGCTGCCAATGCTTTATGTACAGGTAGCAAGCCAGCAGGAGGTTGACCCGAAATTCATGGAGAGTCAGGCCATTATCCCCATCGAAGGAGCCATCGGCACGCTGCAGGGAATTGAAAATATGGAATCTTCCTGCCAGTCCAGACGGGGAACCATCATGGTTCAGTTCAACAAGAAGGTCAATTTCAAATACACCTACCTGAAGTTGCAGGAGAAAATCAATGAAATCAAGGCTACCATTCCAGCGCAATTTATTGTTACAGTGGTTAAGGTAGATGCAAGTCAGGTCAACAAACAATTCATGCAGTTACAGGTAAGGGGAAGCGGAGGAATTGATCAGGTAAGGAATATCACAGATCTGAAAATTAAGCCCGATCTCCAGAACGTTGATGGTATTGCCGGCATAAATATCTTTGGAGGTCATGAGAAGACCATTGAAATCCAATTGGATATGGATGTGTGTAATGCCTATAAAATTACTGCCAACACCATCCGGAACAAGATCTCCCAGAATTACAAGACAAGAGCTTACGCGGGAGATGTATATGGGTCAAACCTCAAATATACAGTTCAGATTACCTCAGAATTCGATCAGCTTTTTCAGCTCGAAAACCTGGTAATAGCCAATGGCCCGATTTTGCTGAAAGATGTTGCCAAAGTTTATTATGGTACCAAGGAAGTAACCTCCTATTCAAGGGTTAACGGGAAAGATGCCGTATCGATCACTTTGGTAAACGACGCTCAATCAAATCTTATCGAACTCTCTCAGAAGACCCTGGCGGTCATCGAGAAACTGAACAAAGAACTTGTCTCAAAAGAGGTCGAGATCACAGTTCAGAACAATGCCGCCGATACGATGTCGAAGAACCTGAACCAGATTGGTGAACTGGCACTCGTTGGGGCGCTTCTGGCAATTTTTGTGCTGTGGATTTTCCTGAAAAATATCCAACTCGTATCCATTATCGCACTGGCTATCCCTATTTCGGTTTTGACGGCTTTCAATTTTTTCTACTATGCCGATGTTACGATAAATAGTCTGACACTGGTTGGTATGGCCTTGGCGGTGGGGATATTGCTCGACAACAGCGTCGTCGTGCTCGAAAATATCTACCGGCTCCGAGCTACCGGAAAGTCTCCCCGGGATGCTGTTATTCAGGGTACTACTGAAGTTTGGAGATCAGTATTGGCCGCCACATTGACAACGACAACAATCTTTCTTCCATTCCTTTTTTCAGATAATTTTCTGATCAAACTGCTTGGCAAGAATGTTGGTATTTCAATCATTTCCACACTGCTGGTTTCACTTGCGGTCGCTATGCTGTTGGTTCCAATGCTTGCTTATGCTTTCCTGAAGAAGAAAGCAGGTGGAAACATGGAGTTTACACAGGTCTCTACCAGGAATAAACCGGTCCAGGCCTATGTGATGATACTGAAATATTCCTTGCGGAAACCCACTCAAACGATCGTAGGCGCATTAATCGTTTTTTTCGTCACGATTTTCATCTGCCTCGCGGTAAGTATGAATTCTCAAAAAGAGGTTACCACCAATGCCTTCCGGATCAATGTTACCCTGCCATCCGGATCAACCATTGAGTCGAGCGATAAAGTGGTCAGCGAGATTGAAAACAGGATAAAAGGCATCGAAGAAATCAAAGATGTAACCTGCAACATTCAGGTGGAGAGTGCCAGTGTGATGGTAGAACTGAAAGAAGATTTTCAGAAAATCAAAAAACGCTCGCTTGCCCAGATCAGAGATGAAGTAACCAATAAAATGTCGGATGTTCCAGGTGGGACCATCGATATTGCCGATGCTTCCTCAACCGGAGCTAGCACCGGAAGCATGGGAATCGGTAATTCCGGATCAGGCAATTTCATGTCCATGATGGGTGTAGGTTCCAATTGGGAAAGAATCCTGATCAAAGGCCAGGATTTTGACCTGATGAAGAATGTAGCATCAGACTTGCAATATTTCCTTGAAGGGCTCGAGTCTATGAATGGTGTTCGCGTTAGCTTCTCAAATAACCGTCCGGAGGTTCACCTGAAATTTCATCCACTGTTGATGAATGCTTATGATGTCTCACTTGCCAGTGTATCCGGTGAACTCAATTCCTTCAGTAAAGAGATCGCTACGAACATTCCGTTTAAACAAGGCAATGACCAATATGACATTACCATCAAGGAGATGCCAAAAAAAGGGCAGACTCCTGAGGAAGCCAAAAGAAACAAATCTGCGTTTGAATTAAGAACCCTTCCTATTGCAGACTCGAAAGGCGGACTCCATGATCTTCAAAATATCAGCGATGTCGTTCTCTCTTCCGGTTATGCCAACATTACAAGGGTGAACCAGGAAAAGCAAATTGAGGTACGCTTCCAGTTTGTGGCCGCTTCTCAGGAATCAAAGGAATTGCTTGAATCCTATCGCGCCGAAGTAGACAAGATCGTTGAAAATTACAACATGCCTTCAGGGATAGCCATTCAGGTTATCCACGAGGAGGATACGCTTAAGGATTTCTACTTCCTGATTGGGGCTGCTTTCTTCTTAATTTTCATGATTTTAGCCTCGGTATTCGAGTCGGTTTCGACACCGTTTGTGCTCATGTTCTCCATTCCATTGGCCGCCATTGGCTCATTCCTCGGGCTGATCCTTTCAAACAATTCCCTCTTTAATTCAAATACCCTGATCGGGTTTCTAATCCTGATCGGTGTAGTGGTGAACAATGGAATCATCCTGATAGACTATACCCAGATTCTCAGAAAAAGAGGGTTCCGCAAAAACCGGGCACTGGTCATGGCCGGAATGTCGAGGCTTCGTCCAATTCTTATCACCGCCATTGCAACGATAGCAGCCATGCTACCCCTTGCCATGGGTGACAATGAATATGTCGGCGCCATCGGGGCACCATTTGCTATTACAGTTATTGGCGGATTGAGCCTTAGTACTTTGCTTACACTGGTATTTATCCCCACTTTCTACTCCGGACTCGAGACTTCCCTGAACTGGATGAAGGAACTCAATTGGAAATTAAAGGTGCTTCAGGGGGTTTTATTCGTTGGTGGTATCGCATTGGTGTACACGAAAGTGGACGATTTCATGTGGAAGATGCTGGATATGATTGCCCTCGTTATTGTTATTCCGGGGGGCATCTGGTTTGTCATTAATAGCCTCCGCAAAGCTACCGAGACGGTCATCGATCCTGAGAAGCAGATTACCATCAGGGTTCAGAATCTCGTTAAAATTTATGATTGGGGCGGTCGTTTTGCCAGAGAATGGAAAGGCAACAGAAACATCAGGGAAAGAGCTGGTCAATTGAAATATTACCGCAGTTACAAGGATTTTGACCTGTTTATCTGGCAAATTCCGCTACTTGGATTTATGTTCTATTTTACCTTCAGCTACCTTCAAAACGGATTGTATATCCTGATCACTGCAATTTTGATCTATTTGATGATCATGGCCATGTGGGAACCGATTGCAGAATACCTCACTTTCCGTTCAAAAAATGAGGACAGGAAATGGATGAAGAATTTTGCGAAATCAGGTCAGCAATTATTGTATTGGGGCTTTCCGGTTCTCGTTTTTATCTACTTCTATTTCAAATGGGAGAAGATCGCATCAGTGGCAATTCTGGCCGTAATCTGGTATTTCATCCTATCGGTGGATACTACCGCCAAGAGACTCTACGATGAAAAAATTAACATCGAACGATTGAAAGGAAGATTTGCCGGTATCCGCCGCACATTCTATAAACTGGTTGAGCAAATGCCTGTGATTGGACGTAAAAGAGATCCATTCAAGGCATTGAAAGGTGTTTCATTACAGATCAATACCGGAATGATTGGCCTATTGGGTCCCAATGGAGCAGGTAAATCAACGATGATGCGGGTCATTTGCGGTATCTACGAACAAAGCTACGGCAAAGTCTGGATCAATGGAATCGATACGCAGGAAAAACGCGAAGAGCTGCAGGCACTTATCGGATATCTTCCTCAGGAATTCGGTACCTATGAGAATATGTCTGCATATGAATTCCTGGATTATCAGGCCATTCTCAAAGGACTGACCGAGGGTTCCACCAGACACAAAAGGATAGAATATTGCTTAAGCTCTGTCCACCTTTGGGATCGCAAAGACGAAAAGATCGGCGGATTCTCAGGAGGGATGAAACAACGAATGGGTATTGCTCAGATTCTACTCCATTTACCACGTATTTTAGTGGTCGATGAACCAACTGCCGGCTTGGATCCACGTGAAAGAATCCGCTTTAGAAACCTTTTGGTAGAATTGAGCCGCGAAAGGATTGTCATTTTCTCTACCCACATCATTGAGGATATTTCGAGCTCCTGTAACCAGGTGGCAGTTGTTAACCGGGGCGAGCTATGTTATGCAGGACATCCGAACGACATGGTGAAACTGGCTGAAGGATTTGTATGGCAATTCCACATCCCTGCAAAGGAATTTGATACATTCCCAATGAAAGAAAGAATCATTCACCATATGCGTGATGGAGAGCTGATCAAGGTTCGTTTCCTATCAGAAGAAAAACCGGCAGAGGATGCGATAGTCGTCAAGCCAGTGCTTGAAGAGGCCTATTTGTGCATACTAAAAGGGCTAAAAAAGAAGATATAAGAATTGTACAATTGATTAAAGCGCAAGCAATGGATAACGCAATATTAAAGAGTAGACTGAAGAATAAGCTGGATTTGGTGTTGAAAATGGCAAAGTATAATCTCAAAATTATTTTTGCCGGGCGGTTTTTCTGGTTTGTTCTGGCATCACTGGTGTTTTATATTTTATTGTCTTTACAGTTGGTTTTCAACGTACCTGGATTTAACTCTTCCCATGTCTATGGTGTACTTATTGTTCCAGGGATATTGCTGGTCTTTTATCCTACTGTATTTGGAATTCAAAACGATGCGGACTCACGGATCCTGGAGATCCTTTTTGGTATCCCGGATTACCGCTATAAGGTATGGCTGATCAGGCTTTTTATGATCTTTCTGCTCACCTGGGCCATCCTGTATCTATTTTGCTGGCTGGGCTATTTTGGCCTGACCCCCTTTCCTGTCTTTACGATGTCTCTCCAGCTGATGTTTCCGGTATTCTTTCTGGGATGCATGGCCTTCCTGATTTCCACCGTCGTCAAAAATGGAAACGGAACCGCTGTTGTGATGATACTTATTGGTGTGGCATTGCTGTTTATGGCTGATGCCTTAGGCAAAACTGCCTGGAATGTCTTTCACAATCCATACAGCATTCCGCAAAGGATGAACGAAATGGTTTGGGCACAGATCTCCCAGAAGAACCGCATTTTCCTTGGAGTTGGTAGTGTTGTATTTTTGCTGGGCGGACTGACGAACCTTCAACGAAGAGAGAAATTTTTGAAGTAAAATATTTTTCTCAGATATTTTATAAGAAGCCACCCGAAAGGATGGCTTTTTTGTTTGATGGTCTTTATCTAACTGAATGATAAAGAATTTGCTGACAATTAACGATCTTTACATAGCGTAAATTTTGCTGTGACTTTTTTATAAAAATCTTTACAATGCATAAAGACTTTGTTGAAAGAGTGTTGGAGAGAGTAAAGATGAAACATATATTTAATGAAAATCACCTGATAGTTTAGATTCCTAACTTTACAAACTTAATAATAGCATTTGAATCATGCCTCTTCCCCCACGCGAATTCCAACTGTTTGTCAAACCCGTAGGTGCCTTGTGCAACCTGGGATGCAGTTATTGCTATTACATTGACAAACTGGATTTGTACGGGCAGGCAATCCTGCCAATGGAGGAAGATTTGCTTGAGAATTATATCATCCAACTTTTGGAATCAACTACCGAAGAGCCTGTTCTATTTTCATGGCACGGCGGAGAACCAACTCTTGCAGGAGTTGATTTCTACAAAAAAGCAATCACACTTCAGCAAAAGTACAATGTGCACAAAAAGAAAATCATCAATGGCATTCAAACCAATGGCCTAAATCTCAATGATGAATGGTGCCGGTTTTTGTCAGATAACAATTTCCTGGTAGGAATCAGCATCGATGGTCCGCAAGAATTTCACGACAAATACCGATTTTCAAAAACCGGAGAAGGAACATTTAAAAAGGTGATGGCGGGACTCAATTTGTTGAAATATTACAATGTAAATTTTGAAATTCTATGCGTAATCAATGCCTTCAACGCCAGCCACCCATTAAAGGTATACCGCTTTTTAAAATCACTTGGAACCACATACATCAGTTTTTTGCCTCTTGTTATCCGGGATCAAACCTCCGAAACAGGCGTTTCGCAGAATTCAGTTTCAGCCCTCGCTTTCGGAGATTTTCTTATAGCTGTGTTCGATGGATGGCAGGAAGAGGACATTGGCTCCGTCAAAATTCAGCTTTTCGAGGAAGCGTTTCGAACTGCATTCAGGCAGGATCATACTTTGTGCATCTTTAAAAAAACCTGTGGTGGCGTTCCGGCGCTGGAGAGAAACGGAGATTTTTATTCATGCGATCATATTGTCAATCAGGAACATCTGATTGGCAATATCCGCCGGACGCACTTATCCGACTTATTGGACGACCCACGTCAAATCGCATTCGGACAAGCAAAATTCGACACCCTGCCCCAATACTGCCTGGATTGTGAAGTATTGGCCATGTGCCATGGGGAGTGTCCCAAAAACAGGTTTATCTCAACTCCGGAAGGTGAAAAAGGACTCAACTACTTGTGCGGGGGTTACAGGAAATTCTTTAACCATTGCACTCCGTTTGTCAATGCTATTGCTGAGATAGTTGGATCAACTTAATCTCTAGCCCTTCAATTTTTCCTTAAAAAAATCAATGGTTCGTTTCCAGGCTAGCTTTGCCGCTGCTTCATTGTACCGTTCAGGATTGGAATCGTTGTTGAAGGCATGTTTGGTATCCGGGTAAGTGAATAGTTGATAATCCTTACCGGCTGCCTTCAAAGCCTTTTCAAACTCTTCTACACCCTGGTTGATCCGGGCATCATCACCGGCATAATGGGCCAAAATCGGAGCCATTATTCTTGGAACATCCTCACTCCTGGGACAGCTACCGTAATACGGAACCGCCGCATCCAAATCGGGCGCATTGACCGCAACGTTGTTAGTCATTGCCCCACCCCAGCAAAAACCGGTACATCCAACTTTTCCGTTGCTTTGAGGATGAGTTTTTAAATACTTCACGGCAGCAACAAAGTTCTTGATGGTTTTTTCCCTGTCCAGTTGGCCGATCAATTTGGTAGCTTCATCCACATTATCTGCCGGAGTACCACCAAGAGGGGAAAGTCCGTCCGGCGCCATGGAAAGAAATCCTTCGGCTGCCATTCTTCTGTTTACATCCCTGATATGTGGCTGCAAGCCCTTGTTTTCATGGATAACAATCACAGCAGGATACTTTTTTTTCTTCTTTGGCCTGGCTAAAAAAGCTTTTACACCTCCGGTTTCGCCGGGATAGCTTATATCCTCGGTAAAAAGATCTTCAATGGCTGCCACTGATTCAGCTGCCTGAAGATAGTTGGCTTCGAACAACGGAAGAAAACCGGTTAAGGTCATTGTTCCGCCGAGCAAAAGAGTGGCTTTCTTCATGAAATCGCGTCGTTCAGTTTGACCATTCAAATAATCCCGGTACAGATTTCCAAATTCTCTTTTCATTTTCAAAAGTTTTAATTTGAGAAGGTTAATTTACAAAATTTGTATAAAAAGAGATGCAATATTTTTAACTTTATATTGTCAATAAAATGGCAACCTGCTAAAATGACAAAACCATGAAATATTCATTTGCTGTTTTCATGTTGGTCGATTTTGCCGTTGGCTTCAGGTGCGCTAAAGATGTTACCCTATGATCCTCGAACACGCAGCCATTTGGACCGGCAATCTTGAAATCCTGAAAGATTTCTATGTCAAATATTTTGACGGAAAGGCAGGCAAAAAATACGTCAACATAGCAAAGAGGTATGAAAGTTACTTTATATCTTTCCGGTCGGGAGCCCGTCTGGAACTAATGACACGGCCTGATCTGCCTGAAAACATGAATGATACAGTTGGCTTGCAGCACAAAGGGATCATTCATTTGGCTTTTGAAACTGCAACAAAACAGGAAGTCGATGAAAAAGCCATGGAATTTACTGCCAATGGATTCCAAATCCTGGATGGCCCCAGAACAACCGGTGATGGTTATTACGAATTTGTAACCCTTGATCCCGACAACAATCGAATAGAGATAACAACCTGCGATACCACTCCTTTATCATTTAACGGTGATATGATCTGAACTGCAAATTCCCTCCCCATCCCCATTCCTCATTTTTGCATTTCTCGAAAGTAATTTTTAACTTCACAATGTATTAAACATCATTGCCATGAAACATCCATGAACAAATTTTCACAAAAAAGAGAGAATATAAATGTGGATGTTCCATCAGGCCAACAGTTTAACTAAATATATTCTGATGAAAAAATATTTCTGGTCATTTGTTGCAGCCATCGCCTTACTGGTGCTGGTTGGCTGCAAAAAGGAAGGGACGAGCCTGGACGGTTCTTCGATAAAAGAAGTGGTGCTTAAGGTCAGCTTTCAGGGAAACAAATCAGCCAGCGGTCTAAAGGCCGGCGTTACACTGACCAAAGAAACCCCAGCCAGCTACTACATCGGTCTTAAAGCTGTCAGATTGATTGGGACAAACGGTACTGCCGATGCCGAATTATTTAACCAACCAAAATTGAGTTCCTCTATGGTGTTTGATTTCAAAGATAATAGCGCCGTTCATTCTTTGTTTAATGGAACAACCATCCCTAAAGGCGACTATTCGTCCATCGAATTTGACATTTATTTTCTACAGATGAATATCGCTATTTCAACCACCAAAAATGGCATCGAACACAGAAATGTCAGAATCTATTTGTCGGACGATGCCGATACGGAAGGTGGACCGCACCAACCCGGCGACCTGACACAAATTATTGATTCACAGGAAGTAGGCTGGATCACATGGTCAAACTTTGAACCTGTTGTACCGAGGTCCGCCAAATATTCAATTGACGGCAATGGTGTGAACTGGCTCAATTTTGGAGGGAAATCTGGCAAAGATTTTGGTCCCTTTGGTAGTCCTGAATTCTTCAATGCCATTACCCATCCAATCTATAAAACCAAAGCTGCATTTATTCTGGCAGATGGCAAGGGTTCGCGATTGGTGGTCGATTTTAATGTCAATGGCTGTTGGCAGTTTGAGGATAAGAACGGCGATGGAGTCTTCGGGTACCAGGATCTGGATCCCGTTAATCTTACCGCCTGGCACATGGCGTTACCAGTCATCACCGTTACCCAAAACTAAAACAGGCTGATCAACAGCGCAATATTCAATCCTGTCACCACCGCGCCAATCAGGCAAAGCAAAACCGCATCTAGCCTGGTGTTTTTGTACTTCCCCATCACCTTTTCTGATGAAGTAAGGTAGACTTGCAGAAAGATGGTGACAGGCAACTGGATACTTAATAACATCTGAGAATAAATAAGTCCCTGAAAAGGATTGGAAATCACGAAAATAATAAGTAATGCTACGACGAAGGAGATGGCTACACCCAGTCGGGAGTGATTGTCCTTGATATCATAAGGCTCCTGAAATATGCCTGAAAAGATGGATCCTGCAGCCATTCCGGATGTAATGGTCGAAGCAACTCCTGCGAACAGCAAGGCAACGGCAAAGACTATCCCCGAATGGACACCCAGCAAGGGTGCAAGCAATCCCTGGGCCTGCTGTAATTCTGTTACCCGTGTGCCTGTTTTGAAAAAAGTGGCGGCAGCCAGCAAAATCATGGCACTGTTGATGGCCCAACCCACAAGCATGGAGATAAGCGTATCCAAAAATTCGTAGTTGAGCTGCTTCTTGATCGTTTTATCGTCTTCCTTGTTCCACTGACGGCTTTGGATGATTTCACTGTGCAGAAAAAGGTTGTGCGGCATCACCACGGCACCCAACACACTCATTATGATCAAAATAGAACCATTTGGAAAAGATGGAGTCACCCATGAATGTATGGCGCTGTTCCAATCTATCTGCACAAGGGAGAGCTCATAAATAAATGAAAGCCCAATCACAGAGACAAAGGCAATAATCCACTTTTCAATCATCCGGTATCCATTGGTAAAAAGCATGATCATTACAAAAATGACCACAAGAATAGATCCGGCACGAATAGGGATATCGAAAAGCATGTTTAATGCGATGGCACCGCCCAGAATCTCGGCCAGAGAGGTGGAAACTGAAGCAAGCATCGCAGAGGCCAAAATAGGTTTTGAGTAAGCAGGTTTGATAAATTTGGTGGTCGCCTCAGATAGACAGAGTCCGGTGGCAATGCCCAGGTGTGCCACATTGTGCTGAAGCATAATGAGCATGATGGTCGAAAAAGTGACCATCCAAAGTAAAAGATATCCAAAGTTAGCGCCTGCTGCGAGATTGGATGCCCAATTCCCCGGATCGATAAAACCGACGGTCACCAGGAGTCCGGGACCGAGATACTTCAGAATCTCTAGTCCTCCAAACTTTGGCCGGTAATCTTTCCGGTCTATATTTTCTAAAAAACCACCAGTTTTCTTGCTCATCAAGCAAAGATAATAACTTAATATTTACCTTTACATGAAGCCGAAGGAGCGGATTTGAAATCCACTCCTGTCCGCTCTTCAAGCTCATTTCAGCAATTTTTTACACATTCCTCCATGAATAAACCAGTGAAATCGATCCTTATTTTGTCTCTCCTTTTCATTTTTGGGTTCAAAATAGATCCTGCCTACCAAAAGCCAGATGATCCAACTCTTATAACCTCACGAAAAATGGTTATCTACCAAGTATTTACCCGCCTTTTCGGAAATACAAATACGGCAAATAAACCGTGGGGCACCATCGAAGAAAATGGCGTAGGAAAATTCAAGGATTTCACGCCAAAAGCGCTTCAGGAGATCAAATCGCTGGGAGTTACGCACATCTGGTTTACCGGTGTGCTGCATCACGATGTGATCAGAGATTATTCAAAATACGGAATTACCAACGATGATCCGGATGTCGTTAAAGGTCGGGCCGGATCGCCCTATGCTGTCAAGGATTACTACACCGTTGATCCCGATCTGGCAACGGATCCGGCAAACCGATTGGAAGAATTCAGATCTCTCGTGCTGCGCACTCACCGGCAGGGGCTGAAAGTTATCATCGACATCGTCCCAAACCATGTGGCCCGAAATTATCATTCAATCGCTAAACCCGTCGGGACAAAAGACTTTGGTGAAACCGATGACAAATCAGTCGGATATGCCAGAAACAACAATTTCTATTACCTGCCGGGAGTACCCTTTCAGGCGCCAATTCTGAGTGAGAAACCGCTTGGCGGAGAACCTAATCCGCTTTCAGACGGAAAATTTGATGAGACCCCGGCCAAATGGACCGGCAATGGTTCCGGACTGGCGCAGCCACGAGCCGACGACTGGTACGAAACCGTCAAAGTTAACTATGGAATTCGTCCGGATGGAAGTAGTGATTTTGATCTGCTTCCCAATGGTTTTGACCAAAAATCTATTCCTGATCACTATGCCTTTTGGCAAGGCAAATCAGTTCCTGACAGTTGGGTGAAATTCCGGGATATCTGCCTATATTGGCTCAAATTCGGGGTCGATGGCTTCCGTTTCGACATGGCAGAGATGGTTCCTGTAGAGTTCTGGAGCTACCTCAACAGTACCATCAAAATGGAATATCCTAAAACCACCCTGGTGGCAGAGGTTTACAATCCTGCACAGTACCGGGCTTACATCCATTCCGGTAAGATGGACTATCTCTATGACAAAGTCGCCTTTTATGATACCTTGAAAAAAGTGATGCAGGGTAAGGCACCTGCCGATCGACTGGTTAAAATTCAAACAGATCTGGCAGACATTGAACACAACATGCTTCACTTTTTGGAGAATCACGATGAGCAGAGATTGGCAAGTCCGGCGTTTGCAGGCAGTGCGGTCAAGGGAAAACCAGCCCTGGTAGTATCCGCAACCATCAGCACCTCTCCTACCCTGATCTATTTTGGCCAGGAAGTCGGTGAGCAAGGAGCCGAAAATGCAGGATTCGGAAAACCATCCAGGACCTCTATTTTCGATTACATCGGAGTTCCTGCACACCAGCGCTGGATGAATGGTGGCGCTTTTGACGGAGGAAAACTGTCGAAAGCTGAAAAAGAGCTGCGCGCCTTCTACAAGCGATTACTCAATTTTACCATTACCGCCCCGGCGTTGATGGGAGAATACCGGGAAATACAAAGCTTAAACCGCGAAAAATCTACAGGTTATTCAGACAAATTATTCTCGTTTGTTCGCTGGTGCGAAAAGCAAAAACTTGTGATCACTGCAAATTTCGATCCGGACCAATCTCATGAGTTTAACCTTCTGATTCCTGCAGAAATCTTAAAAATCCGGAATCTGAAAAATGGAGATTATGTATTGACGGATCACCTGAATGATGCCAACAAATTCAAGCTTAAGGTGTACAACGGAACCGGCAGGATCAAATTAGAATTGAAACCTCTCGAATCTGTTATTCTCGAAGTCAAATAGAAAGATCATTCCGGCCTTTCTCATTTTCCCATTTTCCCATCTTCAAATTTTCAAATTTTCAAATCTCTCCATTTTCAAATCCATGAAAATCACCCTCCTACCCCTGCTTCTACTGGTTTTTCAACTCAATGCCCAACAACCGGTTAATTTGCAATGCGAACACCTTGTGAATCCGCTGGGCATAGATGTTCCCAGTCCGAGGTTATCCTGGCAGCTGGACGATCCCCGGATGGGAGCAAAACAAACCTCCTTTCAAATTCTCGTGGACACAGATTCATTAGCTGTTTTAGAAGGCATTGGAAAAGTCTGGAACTCAGGCAGAATTACGTCAGACAGTATGCTGATAACCTATTCGGGTCAAAAACTCAAACCTTTTACCAAATATTTCTGGCTGGTTTTTACGTGGGACCAAAATGGAAAGGCATCTGCCGGAAGCCGGATAGCCTCCTTTGAAACCGGCATGATGGAGATGAAAAACTGGCAAGGCGACTGGATTACCGATACAAGAGACATTACCCTGAAACCGGCTCCTTATTATCGAAAGGAGATTCAGATAGGCGGGAAAGTGGTTTCCGCTAGGGCTTATGTTGCCGTTGGCGGACTCTTCGAATTATATGTGAATGGCCAAAAAATTGGTGATCACCGTCTCGATCCGATGTACACCCGCTTCGATCGGCGAACCCTTTATGTGACCCATGATGTGACAAAATACCTGACAAATGGGACGAATACCCTCGGCATGCTCCTGGGAAATGGCTGGTTCAACCACCAATCAACCGCAGTATGGTATTTCGACAAAGCCCCATGGCGGGCCAGACCAAAATTCTGCATGGACCTGCGTATTACCTACCAGGATGGTTCTGTCCAAACCATTTCCTCTGGAACCAACTGGAAAACGGCCCTGAGTCCCGTGATTTTCAACAGTATTTACACCGGTGAGCACCAGAATGCCAATCTGGAGCTTGAAGGCTGGAACAAGAATGGATTCAAAGATTCAAAATGGGCGAACGCGAAGTTAACTGCTGTTCCATCGCAAAACATCGTCTCGCAACAGCTTCAACCCATTCGGGCAACCGAAGAGATCTCTGCAAAATCCTTTAAGAAATTTAGCGATACCCTTTATGTCTTCAACCTGGGAAGAAACATAGCCGGAATCAGCAAAATAACCCTGAAAGGCTTTCCGGGTACGAGGATCTTCCTCAAGCATGGAGAACGGCTTTATGAAAATGGCAGAGTCGATCAGTCAAACATTTCGGCTCATTACCGACCTACTGACGACAAAGATCCCTTTGCTACAGATATTTATACGTTGAAAGGTGGCTCTGAGGAAACTTTCTTTCCGCACTTTAACTACAAGGGTTTCCAGTACATTGAAGTATCCTCAAACAAACCCATTGATTTGAATCAAAGCAGTATAGTCGGGCTTTTTATGCACAGTGATGTTCCTCCGGCAGGGAAAATTGAAAGCTCGAATCCTACCATCAACAAAATTTGGGAAGCTGCCAACAATTCATACCTCTCCAATCTTTACGGCTATCCGACCGACTGTCCGCAACGCGAAAAAAACGGCTGGACCGGCGATGGACAAATAGCGGTTGAAACAGGATTGTTCAATTTTGATGGCATTACTATTTACGAAAAATGGTTGGCCGACCATTGCGACGAACAACAGCCCAACGGAGTTCTCCCCAACATCATCCCAACCTCCGGATGGGGCTATGACTGGGCCAATGGTCCCGACTGGACCAGCTCCCTTTTGATCATCCCATGGAATATTTATCAGTTTTATGGCGACAGCAGGTTGTTAAAGAAGACCTACGAAAACATGAAAAGATACGTCGACTACATCAGCCGCATCAGTCCGGAAAATCTGACCGACTGGGGACTTGGCGACTGGATTCCGGTCAAATCTAAAGCAAGCAAGGAGCTTACCTCATCCTGCTATTATTTCGCGGATGCCACAATCCTGGCCAATACGGCTAAAATGTTTGGAAGAAATGACGATTATGAAAAATATTCAATCCTGGCAGATAATATTAAAATGGCCATCAACAAAAAATATCTGAACAATGCTACAGGAATATATGCTGCCGGACTACAGACGGAACTGGCCGCTCCTCTCTTCTGGGGAGTTGTTCCTGAAGAGATGAAACCGCTTGTCGCAGCCAACCTTGCAAAAAGAGTGGAGGCCGACAATTTCCATCTCGATGTCGGATTGCTCGGAACCAAGGCCCTTTTGAATGCGCTCAGCGAGAATGGTTATGCAGAAATTGCCTACAAAGTTGCCTCACAGGAAACCTTTCCTTCATGGGGTTGGTGGATAAAAAACGGGGCGACGACACTTTACGAAAATTGGCCCATAGACGCAAAATCGGATATCTCACTGAATCACATCATGTTCGGAGAGATCAGTGCCTGGTTCTACAAAGCTTTGGGCGGAATACGTCCTGATCCAAATCAGCCCGGCTTTAAAAACATCCTGCTCGAACCACACTTTGTGAAAGGGTTGGACCATTTTGAGGCTTCACATCAGGGCCCTTATGGAATTATCTCGTCAAAATGGATAAAATCAAAAGAAAAAATTGACTATTTTGTGTCGGTTCCAGCCAACAGCAGTGCCACTTTAATTTTGCCTGAAAAAGCCGTTAAGGAAGGTAACCAACCCATTGAATCCAATCAGTTTATCAATATAGTAGTTACTGATAAAGCAGTTTTAAAGCTTGCGCTTTCAGCCGGAAGCTATCATTTTACATTTAAATTGACCAAAAAATGAGAAAATTCTTGTCAACCGTATGCGCCTTGGTATTGGCTGCTTTTTGTGCCGCCGGACAAACCTCTGCCCAATTATCAGAAGAAGAGTACAACCATGCATGGGAAAATCAGCGAATCAACCAGATCAACCGGGAGCCGGCGCATGCTACATTTATCCCCTATGACAAAGAGTCAAAAGTTGCGGTCAATGATTTGAACACCTCTCCATTTTATCAATGTCTGAATGGCAAATGGAAGTTTAGCCTTGTAAACCATCCTTCACTTAGGCCTGAAGAATTTTTCAAACCCACATTTGATGATGCGAAATGGGACCTCATTGATGTACCATCCAACTGGGAACTAAAAGGTTACGATTATCCGATCTATACCAACATTACTTACCCATATCCGGTAGCACCACCGTTTATCAAGGGAGATCACAATCCCGTTGGTTCTTACCGGATGCAGTTTGAAACTCCGGCAACATGGAAAGGCAAAGAGATTATGCTTCATTTTGGTGCCGCCGGATCAGCCTATTATGTTTGGTTAAACGGTCAACGGGTTGGTTACAGCGAAGACAGCAAAACTCCATCAGAATTCAACATTACCAAATATCTTCAGGATGGTAAAAATCTTCTTGCAGTTCAGATTTTCAGATGGTCGGACGGCTCATACCTGGAAGATCAGGACTTCTTTCGGATGAGCGGAATTACCCGTGACGTCTATCTCCTCGCAAGAAATCAGGTTCATCTATCCGATTTCAGAAGTGTGGCTTCACTGGATGAGAAATATCAAGATGGAGTATTCAGTCTGGATCTTGATATCCGCAATATGGGCACGGGAAAACCTGTTGTCAACGTAGAAGCCAAACTGGTAAAAGAAGGTAAAGAAATCTTTAGGGAAAGCTCCAAAATAGTCTGTCAGCCAAATAGCAACATCCTGAAATTTGCCAAAAATCTTCCAAAAGTGAAGGCCTGGAGCAACGAAGTACCGAATCTCTACCAGTTAATTATCACCCTCAAAGATCAAAACGGAAAAATAATTGAGACTGAGGGCTGCAAAGTCGGTTTCAGAAAAGTGGAGATCAAAAACGGAAACCTCTGCATCAACGGGAAGAGAATTTATGTCAAAGGGGTGAACATGCACGAACACCACGAGGTGAACGGACATGTGCTTGACAGGGCGACCATGATCAAAGACCTCTCCCTGATGAAGCAGTTCAACATCAACACAGTAAGGACTTGCCATTATCCTGAACCTGAGCTGTGGTACGAACTTTGCGATCAATATGGCATGTACCTGATCGACGAAGCAAACATCGAATCACATGGAATGGGTTATGGAAAGGCATCCCTGGCCAAAGATACGACCTGGCTTGATGCCCATATGTTCAGGACAAGAAATATGGTGGAGCGGGACAAAAATCATCCATCCGTGATCATCTGGTCATTGGGCAATGAGGCCGGCGATGGCATAAACTTTGAGAAGACTTATGCTTTTATCAAAGGATTTGACACCACCCGCCCGGTACAGTATGAACAAGCCGGACAAAAATCCCATACTGATATTGTTTGCCCAATGTACAGCCGGATTCCGGATATCATCAAGTATGCAAAGAGCCACAAAGACCGTCCACTCATCATGTGTGAGTATGCCCATGCCATGGGAAACAGTGTCGGCAACTTCCAGGATTACTGGGATGCGATTGAACAATATGACATGCTGCAGGGCGGATGTATCTGGGACTGGGTTGATCAGGGACTGCTGACAAAAAACAAGCAGGGAGAATCATTCTGGGCTTATGGCGGAGATTTTGGCCCGAAAGATGTGGTCTCAGACGGAAATTTCTGTTGCAATGGTCTGGTCAATCCTGACAGAAATCCAAAGGCATCACTCTATGAAGTGAAAAAAGTATACCAAAACGTTGGCTTTAAAGTGATCGATCCATCAAAAGGAAAATACAGTATCATCAACAAGTTTGATTTTACGGATCTAAAGAAATACCAATTCACCTGGAGGGTCGAAGCAGATGGAGTAACCATCAAAAAGGGTGAATTTTTCATGCCTGTTCCGGCCGGATCAAGAAAAGAGATTCTCCTCCCGCAAGCCATTGAACCCGAACCCGGAAAAGAGTATTATATCATTTTTGAAGCAAAAACATTGCAAGCGACAGATCTGGTTCCTAAAGGACATGTTGTTGCCTATGAACAATTTGCCTTGCCATATTCCAAAGCTGCTGCAACAGTGCTACCTGTGGGAAAAATCAACATCGATCAAAAAGCAGAGGTTGCTCTCCTGTCAGGAACAGACTTCAAAATTCAGTTTGATTTGGTGAAAGGTATAATCAGTAAACTAAACTACTTTGGCAAGGAGATGCTAATCGATGGAAAAGGTCCCGAACCGGACTTCTGGCGTGCCCCAACCGACAATGATTTTGGCAATGGACTCGACAAACGTTGTCAGGTCTGGAGAAAAGCCGGTGCCAACAGACAACTCATTGACAAGAAAGTGATGTCAATCTCAGACAATGAGGCCGAAATTAGATTTACCTTTACCCTTCCCGGACTGAAGGGTGAAACTGTTGGGACGTACGAAAGTGTTTATCAGGTATATGGTGATGGATCAATATCCCTCAAAAACAGCTTCTCTCCAGCCGTAGATAAACTGCCTGAACTTCCCCGTATGGGCATGCAATTGCAACTTAGCCGCGAATTTGAAAACCTGGCATGGTATGGCCGCGGACCACTCGAAAATTATTGGGACCGCAAGACAAGTATGCTGGTAGGCAAATATGAAGGTAAAGTTAAAGAGCAGTATTTCCCTTATGTCAGACCCCAGGAAAATGGCAACAAATCTGATGTCCGCTGGGCTTCTCTTACCAACAATGATGGCAGTGGCATCCTGATTATCGGCGAGCAACTGCTCAATATTACAGCACACCACAACATCATGGAGGACTTCGAATCACCGGTCCGCACCATTGGCCATATTTATGATGGCAAAGAGGTCATTAACCGGCATGTCTGTGATGTAAAAGAGCGAAACCTGACGGCTTTAAATATTGATTATCTGATGATGGGCGTCGGAGGCGACAACAGCTGGGGAGCCAGAACACATGACGAATACACAATTCCTTCTAAAAATTACGAATATGCCTTCAGGATCGTTCCTATTCAGAAAAACCATGACCAGGCTAAGCTTGCCCGAGTGAAGATTCAAACTAAATAAGGGTATTAATACAATATTTATCAACCGTCGGTTGTTCATTACTGAGGGAGCGATTCTAAAAAATCGCTCCCTTATTTCTATATATTTGTGCAAACTCAAAATGAATGGTTCAAGGGTATTCTGAAGATTCGATACGTACACTCGACTGGAAAGAACACATCAGAAAGCGACCGGGAATGTATATTGGCAAACTCGGTGACGGCTCAGCAGCCGATGATGGCATCTATGTCCTGCTCAAAGAGGTCATAGATAATTCTGTCGACGAGTTCATGATGGGTAACGGCAAGAAGATCGATATCCAGGTATCTGATCAAAGGATTTCTGTTCGCGACTATGGCCGTGGCATACCCTTGGGCAAACTGATGGACGTCGCTGCCCGCATGAACACCGGGGCAAAATACGATTCCAAGGCTTTCAAAAAATCGGTAGGGCTCAACGGTGTCGGGATCAAAGCTGTCAACGCCCTGTCGATGGCATTTTCAATCAAATCTGTCCGTGATGGCAGGATAAAGATCATTGAGTTTTCAAAGGGGGATGTTGTAGTTGAAAACGATGAGCTTCCTACCGAAGAACCCAATGGGACAACGGTCGTTTTCACGCCTGACGATGATATTTTCAAAACTTACCACTACATCGACGAGTATGTGGTGGCTATGCTGAAAAACTACACTTATCTGAATGCCGGATTGGTGATCAACTACAACGGTGAAAAATACCTCTCAAAAAACGGGCTCTATGACCTGCTAAACGAAAACATCGGACAGGAACCCCTTTATCCGATTATTCACCTCAAGGGAGAAGACATCGAGAGTGCCATTACCCACGGAAATCAGTACGGCGAGGATTACTATTCGTTTGTCAACGGACAGCACACTGTTCAGGGAGGTACACACCTGGCAGCTTTTCGCGAAGCACTGATCAAAACCATCCGGGATTTTTACAAAAAAGAGTTCGATGCCTCGGATATCAGGGCCTCCATCGTTGCAGCCATTAGCATAAAAGTAGAAGAGCCTGTTTTTGAATCCCAGACCAAGACCAAACTGGGATCAAGGGACATTTCGCCGGATGGCATGTCGGTGCGAAACTTCGTGATGAATTTCATCCAGAAAGAACTGGGGAATTACCTGCATAAGAATCCGCAGACCGCAGATGTGCTGCTACGGCGGATACAGGAATCTGAAAGAGAGCGGAAAGCGATATCCGGCATTCAGAAACTGGCCAAACAGCGGGCAAAGAAGGTGAGCCTTCACAACAAAAAACTGAGAGACTGTCGGTTACATTACAATACCAACCACGAAAACAAGGATGTCAGCTCCATTTTTATTACTGAGGGCGACTCAGCCAGCGGTTCCATTACCAAATCAAGGGATGTCAATTCTCAAGCCGTTTTCAGCCTGAGGGGTAAACCATTGAATTCGTATGGTCTTACAAAGAAAATTGTTTACGAAAACGAGGAATTTAACCTCTTGCAGGCGGCGCTGAACATTGAGGAAGGTATCGATGAACTGCGCTACAACAAAGTGATCATTGCCACAGATGCCGACGTGGATGGCATGCACATCCGTCTTCTGCTGATCACTTTTTTCCTCCAGTTTTTTCCTGAACTGATCCGCAGAGGGCATTTGTACATCCTGCAAACGCCGCTCTTCAGGGTACGGAACAAAAAGCGTACTGAATACTGCTATTCAGAACAAGAGCGTGATGCAGCAGTTAAAATTCTGGCATCAGGTGTTGAGATCACACGTTTCAAAGGACTGGGGGAGATTTCTCCCGATGAATTTAAAAATTTCATTGGTGAACAGATCCGCCTCGATCCTGTGATTCTGAACAAAAATGAGTCGATTGTCGAGATGCTTGAATTTTACATGGGCAAAAATACGCCGGACAGACAGGACTTCATTATAGAAAATCTGCATGTAGAGAAAGATGAGATATGAGACATGAGATATGAGACATGAGTTACCGCCAATGCTAAAAAGACAATTACCGAGCAAAAATGGCAGGAAGAAGACAAGAAAAACGTAAATTTGAACCGAAATAATTAATAGAAACAGTAATGAAATACCATATTAACCAATTACGCGACTATTCCTCCTTGTTTTCTCGGAGTGAAGTCCTTTCTTGGCTAAAAATGGACTTCACTTCTATAAATTACAAGATTGAAAGATATGACGAAAAATGGTTGAAATCCCAAAATTCAACCTATCTAGATTATCTTAAATATATATATTCGGTTCTAGCAGACAATTATCAAAATGAATACATATTTAAGAATGAATTCTTAAATGAATGGCTAATAAAAGAACTAGGTGAAACAAACTCTCAAATTTTCAGTGAGTTTAGAGTTGGCAACTCTATTGCAGATATAGTAATGTTCAACGGTTGCTCAAAGATTTTTGAAATTAAGACAGAACTTGATAGCGATGCTCGTTTGACCTTGCAACTTGAAAACTACAAAAAAGCTTTTAATCAAATATTTCTAATTATTCCGAAATCAAAGTTAAACATCTACGAAAAACAAGAAGACTCTATTGGCCTTATCATATATGATGCAAAGAATGAAAATACCTTTTCACTTTATCGCAACGCTATAACCAATTTTGATATAGAACCATCTACTATTATGACAATCTTACATTCAAATGAATATAGGACGATTGTAAGAAAACATTATGGTTATCTCCCAGAAATGACAAGTTTCAATCAATTTAAGATTTGTAGCGAATTGATTTTTGTGATACCAAAAATCAAATTAAACAAGCTTTTCATGGATGAAATAAAAAGGAGAAGCACCAGCAATGCTTTATCAGCAAGATATTATAAAGAGTTTAATCAGTTGTTTTTAGCTCTAAGAATGAATCGAGACACAAAAAATAAAATGATAGAAACATTAAAAACAACTATTCAACTATAGACATATGTACTATCCATTTTTACGAGCAAGACAATTCGAACTAATAGCTTTAAGGGAGTTAGCGTTAGAAGATGCAACTCAAGGTATTATTATTCCAGTTTTGGAACCAGTTAAAGAAACTCACAACAATTTAACCTTAGCACATAAAATATTCCAAGACAAAGGCCAAACTGCTTATCTAATTGTCAATCCGACAATTGGTGAACTTGCAGGGGATAGTAATTTTTACATTGAATACTTAGCTGCATTAGAAGATGCAATGTTTTTGCCAGCTTTTCATTACAAAAATAATTCAGATTTTATAAATCAGAGTATTGAGAATTCTGGCCTTACCAATTGTATGGTAATCTGTCAAAATGATGTCAATCCAGATGATCGCGAATTTAGGCGTTTGGTAGAAAGAACGGAAGTTTCATCAATAAATGTTAATGACCCTAATCGAAATAGAACGCTTCACAGATTTGTTAAGGATCTCAACAAAAATTATATTCGTCTTGATGATTTATTTGAAAAACAAGCTCGTAATAGTGACTATTTAGAAATCCAAGAACATAGATTTTCAGAAGAACATAAATACTATATCGAAGATGGCTTTAATGGTTTTTCTGATTATACTGTTCTACCAAGTGAATACATTGACGGAGGTAGTACTCCAAGAGCAGTTGTTATCCATTTAACTTATTTAGATGGAGAAAATCAAATCTGGATAAGACATTTTACATCAGAAACCAACGATTCAATATCAAACGTTCAGGGAAAATTTGCAGAAGCTGCATCAAAGGCCGTTAACTATTGTAGGCGAAGACAATTAAATAATTCTGCAATAACTGAGCTAGAATCTTATTTTGACAATGAGCATTACCCAGGTTTAGGAACTGTAAAAAAATTATCTATCAAAAATCATTTGTTGGTTATAAGCCACTTTTTAATGAATAGATAGTATTTATGAAAGTATGTCCTAATTGCTTTTCTGATAAAGAATTAAAAGGTTTTATTCTTACGAGTGTTGAAATTGGTGATTGCATAGTTTGTAATTCCACTTCTCAAAATCTTTTAGATATTTCTGAATTGTATGATTTTTTTCAGGAATTAATCGACAACTTTAAAACAGTAGAAAGCGGTTTACCACTTAGTTTAAAAATTCAATCTGATTGGAGCTTTTTTAGTTCCAATGAAGTTGCA
>JANYJT010000168.1 GCA_025358395.1 Bacteroidia bacterium | reverse complement strand
ACTTGTCAAGTCTTTGAATAATCATTGGAACAACGTCTATAATTGCAGCGGAAATCCCAATAATCAAGGCGATAAAAATATTTTTCATATTGTCAGTTTATTAAATGCTCGATTGTCTTTTTTTGCATGCCGCACAACGGTTGGCGGTATGGCCAGTAAGGGATTGCGGAGCGACGTTCCTATCAGCCGAGGCGAAAGATTGATGCGGGTGATGAACTTCGCATACCTCTGAAACCCTTATTGGCTATACCGCGTGTTACCAACTGGCCTTTTTTGTTTTCTATCATTTTTCTTTCAATTTGCTACATCGTTTCTGTCTGCTGTGCGTTGGCTTTGGTGGCTCTTTTGCAATTTTTGGTTATAGCGTTGGCTTGTGCGAATTGCAAATGTGCCGACAAATGCGTGGGCTATTTGAATAAATTCTTTGGGTCATATTGAATTTTGATTGTCTTACTATCGTAATAAAAAATAGCAAAGTCAACTTTGTCTAAATGAGTTTTAGTTTTTTGTTCTGTCCCAACTGAATGAACTAAACCAACTCCATAAAGTATTTCTGAATATTCAAATTCTGCTAAAAGTCTTCTAATGGAATTTGAATAATCATTATTTTTTCTTAATTCTTCAACTTTAACAAAATCGGCAAGTACGAACCTATCCTTGTTTTCAAAGAAAATAACAGAGCCGTCTTTTATTGCCACGATGTCTGGAATAAAAGTACCCTTATTTTTTGTCGTTCTTAATTCTTCATTTGGATGTAATGATACTCCAGTTCCACTTTGTGGAAAATCAAAGCAAATTATTTTCCAGTCATTAGCCTCTAGCCAATCAATAATTGCTATTGTTGCTTGTTCTTCTGTTATGCGTCTCTCCATAATGCTCCATCTGGAAATAATATTGCGTCTGCGAAATATGCGAAAACTCTAACATGCTTCACTTTTGAATAAGTCGAACCATAACGTACTTGCATGAAATATCGAGGTATTTCACCCTTTTTAATTTGGTTATACTCTTTAGTTAACAAATTTTTCTTTTCGCTACTTTTCACATCTTTAACAAAGTCTTCAATTGACGATGATTTAGTTTTTGGATTATCAGATATTTTGAGAACCTTTTTGTAATCATCAACTTTTCCAAAACATAATACTAAGTTATGTTTTCTGTCTTCAAATGTTTTGCCTGTTCTACACATTAAATAGTCAATAGCTGCTAATGCACCGGGATATGGGTCACCCCTAAATCCTGCATCAATACAGTAAATTAAAGTTTGTTTTCTGCTGTTCAGAAGTTCACCAACAGGATGAGATTTCCCTGAAAACTTTGTTAGATATGAGACCAAAATTTTTGTGTCAATTAAAATGGTTGAAGATAAAGGAGACCAATCTAAACTTCCATTTTTTGTAACATACTCTTGGTTCATCCAACTTCTTTTGGCTCTAATGGTAAGATTTGAAAGCAGTCTTTGTCTTCCCTCGATGACACCATATTTTTCAACCTCGTCAATCGTTTCATTAATAATTTTGAACAAATCCTTCATTTGTGAGTCGCTACTATCAGGGCAACTTGCATATTTAGCTTTTGCATCATGTTTACGACCTTTTTGAATTTGTTGTGGTGCTTTGTATGGGTCTGGATGGCTTTGAAAATACGTAGGGAAATAAAACAGTAAAGCTGGGATTTTATAAATATTCATTACTTCATCCATTGCTTTAAAAACTAATGGATTAATTTTATCCCATGTTTTAATTCTGCTTGTCTTTTTCGCATCATCTCTTTCGATAATTACTGCTTCTGGATAAACATAAAATGCTGGTACATTATTTTCTACAGATGCCGCAAGCCTTGCAAATCTTTGAAATGCATTATGTCCAGTACCTGCCTCTTTACTTTCTTCGATAGAGAATATAGGTTCAAAACCGTTCGCAGTAATTAATTCGACAATAATATCAGGTGCATCTAAATATAATATCTTTTTTATATGCTCTGGCATTGTATGGAAGTTCTTTGCATTGTTTGCATCGCTTTCATACATCTTTCTTTTGTCGAATTGCTTCGATTTTAAATTTGTTTTTTCAATTATATAATCGGCAAAACTTTCTGTACTGTACCAAATTCTATATCTCATTTTACAAATATTTTTTAATTGCTAATGCCACAGCCTTTGCCAACAAAGGAGGAACAGCATTGCCCGTTTGTACTCTGCCCTGAACAATTCCACCACTAACTATAAAATTGTCTGGAAAGCTTTGTAACCTACATCTTTCTCTAATAGTTAATCCTCTATTATCTGATGGATGCCCAAATTGAAACTGTGGTCTTATTCCTCCAGATACTTGAGTGGGGCTTTGAATATCCCAAGCCAAACGAATTCTTTGTTTAAACTTTGGATACATTGGAGTTCCTGGCTTTGTATTTTTAATTTTCTCAATTACTTCTTTTGGATGATTTGGTGCTTTATGATTTGTAAGTTTATCATCTTTCAAGTTTTCTCTCATTAATTTTTGATATTCACTAAATGGCTTTTCTTTATATTTAGATGCAGTTTCATTAGGATTTAAGCTTGGTAAATCTCCGATAGCATCTTTGATTGTCACATAAGGTTTTTTTGCTTCAAGACCATGCGTTTTCTTAATTTCTGAAAAGTCGAATTCTTCGCCACCTCTAATTCCAACGAAAACCAATCTTGTCCGTGATTGTGGCACACCATAATCTGGAGCAAAAAGCAATTTGCTTTTAACATTCATATTTCCTGCAAGACTCAAATCCTTTTCAATCGTTTTAACAAAATCACCAGTACTTTTCATTCCAGAAACATTTTCCAAAACAACTACTTTGGGTTTTAATGCTTTTACAAATCGAATAAATTCCTTATACAATAAATTTCTTTCGTCATCTTCATGCCTTTTTCTATTATTCAAAGAAAAACCTTGACAAGGAACACCGCCTATTAAAACATCAACTTGTCGCCCATCTAAAAGTTGCAGAAAAGATTTCGGATTTACTTTCCGAACATCTCCAAGAACCGTTGAAACGTTAGGATGATTGGTTTTAAAAGTATTTATTGACGGTTGATGTATATCGCAACCAATAGCAATTTCAAAGCCAGCTAATTCAAAACCTAAAGAAGTTCCACCACAACCACAAAACAATTCTACAACAAGAGGTTTGTCATTATCAGGTAGTTTCCCTTTGGTTATAAAAGGGTCGCCCTTCCAATAATATCCATTTTCTTCAACCTTAACGGACTTATCCCAAACGCTAATTCTATCAATAACATCAAAGTCGATGTTGTCTGGATTTTCTCCAATTTTTAATTGATAAGCAATATCTTCAGCTATTGTAAGAACATCATTATCAATTTCTTCGTACGGATTTACCTTTGCTGTTGTTGGCATAACAATTAGTTTTTTACTTTTTTATAGTATTTTATTTTTTCTTCTGCTACTTTCAATATATCCTTTGTAAAGTCTTCTTCCATAATTTCAAAAGCAACTTTGTCACTTAAATAGGAAACAAGCAGAGACTTTGAATTTATTGAAAATATTTCTGCAAACTTTTCAATCATTTCTTTATTAGCAGTTCTTTCATTTCTTTCTATTTTCCCAAGTGTTGACGGGTCTATGTCTAGATGTGCTGCAACTTTCCTGAGAGGAAGTCCACTTTCTTCTCTAAGTTTTCTTATTACTTCACCAAATGTTTCTTTCTGCACCATAATTAATTTTGTCGGGACAAATAATGTCCAAATGTAATATGTCCTGATGAATTATTAGAAACTAACCCCAAGAATTTATGAACAATATTTCAACGTCA
>JANYJT010000167.1 GCA_025358395.1 Bacteroidia bacterium | reverse complement strand
TCGGAAATGCCCTTAAAATGCGCAAAGTTACAAATGTAAATACAAATTATTCCATTGAAATCAAACCGGAAACAAAAATGATTGAGCTGAAAAATGGAACTTACCTGATCTTCATAGCTCCACAACCGTAATCCCGGATCCCCCGAACTGAACATGTTCGTCTCTGAATTTTTTCACAGCAGGTTCCGACTTCAGAAACGCCCGGATGAGTTCGCGCAGAATACCGTTTCCTTTGCCATGAAGAATGTGCAGCTCATTGGCTTCAACCATAATCGCTTCATCGATAAATTCCTGGATTTTTTGAAGTCCTTCCTCTGCGCGCATTCCTCTCACATCAATTCCGGGTTTAAAATTGAGCTTTTTATCGTTGATTTCCCTGCTTAACCGGGCTGTTGCGTAATTCTCTTTGGTCTTCTTTACTTCGTTGTGAGAGACGATTTCGACCCTGTCGCGTTTTACAACCGAGCGCAATTGTCCGAAAGCTACCACCAAATTGGAGCCATTGACTTCCAAAACCAGGCCGTGCGATTCCTGATCCTTTAATTTGATCCAGCTTCCAACTTCCGGATCTGTGATTTTCTTTGAAGGCTCTGGCACAGGCATTTTAGTTTCATCATTTTGAGGTCTCAACTTTTTTTGAATCTCCCTCTGCTTGATTTTTTCCATCTTCCGGACAATCTGTTCATCCTCTGTGTCCTTGGTTACAGAAACAACATCCCTAAATTCCTCCAGTCTTTTCCTGGCTTCCCTGGTTTTCTCCTTTTCCGCCGAAGCCTCTTTGATGTCTCGAATGGTCTGCTCTACAATCTTATTTGAAGATGCCAGAATTTCAGCAGCTTCCTTTTTGGCCTTGTCGAGGATCTCCTTTCTTAGCTTTTTTACTTCAGATAGGTTATCCTCATAAGTAGATGTGAGCTCTTCCAGTTTTTTCTCAGATTGCCTGATATCCAGACGTTTTAATTCCCAGTAGCGTTTGTCGCGCACAATGTCCCTGAGGTGTTTGTCGAAATCGATGTGGTCTTTGCCGATTTTGTCGGTAGCTTCCTGCAAAATATCCTCCGGAAGACCAATTTTGCGCGCTATCTCAAAGGCAAATGAACTTCCGGGCTTTCCGATCTGAAGCTGAAACAAGGGTTCCATTCTGTTGGAATCATACATCATGGCTCCGTTCACAATGCCCGGCATTGATGAAGCAAAATGTTTCAGGTTGGTGTAATGTGTGGTAATAACGCCATAACTTTGCAGTGAATTGATGCGGTTCAGTATGGATTCGGCAATAGCTCCTCCAAGCATTGGTTCGGTTCCGGTACCAAACTCATCAATCAAAACCAGTGACCTTGGATTACAATTTCTGACAAAAAATTTCATGTCGCTAAGGTGCGAACTGTAGGTACTAAGGTCATTGTCTAACGACTGATTGTCACCAATATCGATAAAAACCCGCTCAAATATTCCGAATACACTGTCTAAATGGACAGGAACAGGAAGGCCGCATTGAATGGCATATTGAAGTAATCCAACGGTCTTCAGGCAGACCGATTTACCTCCGGCATTGGGACCTGAAATCAAAAGAATCCTCTCCTCTTTTGTGAGTCGGATGTTGAGCGGTACTATTTTTCTTTTTTCTCCGGATAGATTTCTTTCCAGTAAGGGATGTCTGGCATCCAGCCAGTTAAGTTCTGGGGTATGGATGAGAACCGGCTTGACAGACTTGCTTTCATTCGACCACAAGGATTTGGCGCGGATAAAGTCCAAAATCCCCAGAATCTCGTAAGAATGGTCCAAATCCTCGGCATAAGGTCGCAACTCATCGGTAAATTTGGTGAGGATTTTCACAATTTCCCTTCTTTCCGCTGATTCCATCTCCCGGATACGGTTGTTGGTCTCTACGATTTCTTCCGGTTCGATATAAGAAGTACGGCCTGTGGCAGATTCATCGTGAACAATCCCCCTGATCTTCCTTTTATTGCTGGACAATACAGGGATGACAGCTCTTCCATCGCGAATGGAAATGGTAACCTCCTTTTCTACAAGTCCTTCTGCTTGAGCATGCTTGAGGATTTTGGCCATTATTTTGGAAACGCCGGATTGCAGTGAGAGTATCTCTCTCCTGATTTTCACCAGTTCAGGAGAGGCATTGTCCTTGATCGTTCCATTTTTGGTAAGAATTTGGTCAATGCGGTCGTACAGAAATGGGAAAATCCGGATTCCATCCACGACGAGATAAAGTCTGGGAAAGAGCTCCTGTTCTTTCTCTTTGAAGAAACTAACTATTGCCCGCAGTGTTTCCAGCGATCTTTTTAAGTCGAAGAGTTCAAATACTTCCAGAAAAGTACCCTGGATCTTCGTTTTTTTCAAGACCGATCTCATGTCAATAAAATAACCTGTCGGGAAATTTAACTCATCACGCAGGATTTTTTGAAATTCGACCGTTTCATCCAATTGTTTCTCAATAAGTTCAGCATCAGAAGAGAAAGTGCAGTTCAAAGTATGCTCTTTGCCCATTTCACTGAGGCACCGACTACTCAATAATTCTCTGATCTTGTCAAAGCCGATTTTATTTTCGAAATTTTCAGGATAAATATTCATCTGGATATTGATTTCGCTGTAAAATTAGCAGAAAACAATGGGTGTACAATCTACATAATGATTTTTACCGGGAAACCACTTTCATCCCCAAAGGTATTTTTTGTTTAACTTTGTTTCAAAAATTCATTCATCATGGTTAAGATCATTAGCAAAATAATTTTGCGGTTGATGAGATTTAAGACAGTTGGTGGTGTAATCCCTGAACCAAAAGCCATTGTTTTGGGGGTTCCGCACACATCTAACTGGGATTTTATCATCTCTTTTTTGTTCTATCGCGCCGTCGGAGGTAAGTCCAATACCATGGTTAAAAAAGAATTTTTCTTTTGGCCCATGGGCTATTTAGTTCGTTGGATGGGTGGAATACCGGTCGACCGGTCCAAAGGGGCGAGTCTGATCAAACAGATCTTGTCTGAATTTGAAAAGCGTGAAGTGATGCACCTTGCCATAGCCCCGGAAGGGACCCGTAAACAGGTGGCTAAATGGAAAGGAGGGTTTCATACCATCGCGCGCACAGCCAATATTCCGGTCTATCTTGCATTTTTTGACTGGGGACGAAGACAGATAGGATACACAGAAAAAATCGAACTGACTGATGATCTTCAGGCCGATCTGAAGAGAATCCGACAATGGTACAAGGACCACGGCATTGTTGGCAAAAATCCGGAAGGAATGTTTTACGGTGATGACCTGGATTAATTGAAATAAGATTATTTGATCATGGGAATGCTGCGCGTATCATTGGTTCAATTTGATGTAGCTTGGGAAAATCCGGATGCTAACAAATTGAAAATAGATTATTTACTGGATCCTCTAAAAGGTAAAACAGACTTAATTCTCCTTCCGGAGATGTTTACCACCGGCTTTTCGATGAAGGCAAAAGAGCTTGCCGAAACCATGGAAGGTGAGAGTGTTAGCTGGATGCATGCTCAGTCAAAAAAATGTGGTGCAGCTATCGCCGGAAGTCTAATTATCAAGGAAAATGACCATTTTTTCAACCGGTTTCTATTCATAACGCCGACCGGTCAGACCCATTTCTACGATAAAAGACATCTCTTTTCAATGGGAGGAGAGGATCAATTTTTTACGGGAGGAAGCAAAAAGGTAATTGTTAATTATGCAGGATGGAGGATCGCACTCTTTGTTTGCTATGACCTTCGCTTTCCGGTATGGTGCCGTTCAATTAAAGATGCTGATTTAATGCTATTTGCAGCAAATTGGCCTGAAAAGCGGAAAATTGTTTGGCAATCCCTCATCCAGGCGAGAGCCATAGAAAACCAGCTCTATGTTGCCTGCTCAAACAGAACCGGATTGGATGGTGTTGGTATATCTTACGCCGGCGAAAGTATGGTGATAGATCCGAAAGGCCTTTTGGTGTGTGATTTGAGTACCTCAAAAGAAACTGTTGATACCTGCACAATCTCACTAAAAGAGCTGAACAGGTTTCGAGAAAAATTTCCCGTTTCAGGAGATGAAGACCGATTCGAGATTTTTTGCTGACCTACTCTTCAAAATTATTCCACAGCATCGACTGATCAATCGATTTCCTTTTCTTCTCCGGTGCGGCTTCAGATTCCGGATAGCCGATCGGAATCATAGCAATTACTTCATAATTAGAGGATAGTTGGAATATTTCAGCGCATTTTTCAGCATTGAAGTGGCAGATCCAACAGGTTCCAAGACCAATTTCAGTTGCAGCCAGCATCAGGTGATCGATGGCAATGGCAACATCAATATCGGTATAATCCTTGCCATCAGTAGGCCGGTGCCAGCCCTTGTCATGATCTCCAATGGCAACGATACAGACAGGAGCTGACTTGAACCATTCCCGGTGGTAGCAGCTTTGGAGTTTAGCCAAAAGTGAAGGATCATTTACTATGACAAATTTCCATGGTTGAAAGTTGACAGCCGAAGGTGCTAACAAGGCCGCTTCTACTACTTGAATGAGTTTTTCTTTTTCAACAGGCGTTGATTGATAACTCCTTACTGAATGTCTTCTTTGGGCAAGCTCTTTGAAATTCATATTTTTGGGATCGGTTTTTGCACGGTAAATTTACGAAAGTTTATGAATTCTACTTATCTAAATTTAAATGTATACTTTTGCAGTCCGTTATTTTTTAGTGTAAAAGAGAACATAATATCGCATAATAATGATCACCGTCTCGAATCTTTCCATCCAGTTTGGCAAAAAACCACTTTTTCAGGATGTTAGTTTAAAATTTTTACCCGGCAACTGTTATGGGGTAATTGGTGCCAATGGTGCAGGAAAATCAACTTTGCTTAAAATTATCGCTGGTGATCTGGCATCGACAAAAGGAGAAGTTTTGCTTGGTTCTGGCGAACGATTGTCCGTTTTAAAGCAAGATCACTATGGCTACGAAGAGTCAAAAGTAATAGATGCTGTCATGATGGGATTCGATGAATTATGGCGAATTCTCAATGAAAAGAATATTCTGTACGCCAAGGCTGATTTTACGGAAGCCGACGGTTTAAGAGCGGCAGAGTTGGAAGAAAGATTTGCAGAAATTGACGGGTGGAATGCCGAAAGTGATGCGGCTTCCCTGTTAAGTGGTTTGGGCATTAAGGAAGATTTCCACTACCGCCTCATGAAAGAGTTGAGCGGAAAGGAGAAAGTTCGTGTTTTGCTGGCACAGGCACTCTTTGGAAAGCCTGATAACCTGCTGTTGGATGAGCCGACCAATGATCTTGACCTGGAAACAGTGATGTGGCTTGAAAATTATTTGGCCAACTACGACAACACAGTTTTAATTGTTTCCCACGACAGGCATTTTTTAGATTCAGTCTGTACCCATACGGTGGATATTGATTTTGGGAAAGTCCAGCTTTTTGCGGGTAACTACAGTTTCTGGTACCAGTCCAGTCAGCTGGCACTGCGGCAGCAACAAGCGCAGAATAAAAAGGCTGACGAAAAGCGCAAAGAATTGATGGAATTCATCTCCAGATTCAGTGCCAATGTGGCCAAATCAAAACAAACGACCAGTCGGAAAAAAATGCTGGAAAAGCTCAATGTAGATGAGATTCAGCCTTCAACGAGGAAATACCCCGGTATAATATTCTTACCTGATCGTGAAACAGGTAACCGGATTCTGGAGATTAAAGGGTTGTCAAAGAGCGTTAATGGTGAAGTATTGTTCAAGGATCTGGATTTTAACGTGGAAAAGGACGACAAGATCGTCTTTTTGTCCAAAGATCCAAGAGCCATGACTGCTTTTTTTGAGATTATCAATGGTTTTGACCAACCGGATACGGGTACCTTTCACTGGGGACAAACC
This sequence comes from Bacteroidia bacterium, assembly GCA_025358395.1. The sequence goes on along the minus strand of JANYJT010000167.1, from coordinate 2,941 downwards.
ATTACGCATTCCTATCTTCCGCTTGATCATTCCAGTTTTTTCACCAACGATCTGAGCCTGGTAGACTGGTTGATGCAATTTTCTGACGATTCAAGCGAAATTTATTTGAGAGGCTATCTTGGTAAAATGTTGTTCTCAGGGGATGAAGTTTACAAAAAGACCCATGTGCTTTCCGGCGGTGAAAAAATGCGCTGCATGATTTCACGAATGATGTTAAAGAATGCCAACGTACTGATCTTTGACAATCCGACAAACCATTTGGATCTTGAGTCCATACAGGCTTTCAACAACAACTTAACTACTTTTAAGGGAAATATCCTGATGGCGTCCCATGATCATGAATTTATTCAAACTGTAGCCAATCGGGTCATTGAATTAACTCCCAAAGGAATCATTGACAAGATTACTGAATATGATGATTATATCTCCAACGATGAACTGAAGGATAAAAGGAAAGCCATGTACCTTTAGGCACCCTAAAAAATACCGGCGGATTTATTTTTTTGAGATACTTGGTTTTACGCTAATAATTTCTCATCTTTGTTAGCTAACCTTCAATAATTTCTCTCGGTTTAGTCGGACCTTATTTTACCTTAACCCTCCGTCATTATGCTTTCCGTAGTCGTGATAGATGATGAATTAATGGCACTGAATTTATTGGCTTATCTATTGGATAATTTTACAACTATCCAGCTGAAAGTTGTTGGAAAAGCCATGAATCTGACTGACGGGATTGAATTAATTAAACATACACAACCTGATTTGGTATTCCTTGACATCGAAATGCCCGATGGAAACGGAATGGAAATTTTTAAGCATCAGCTTTCTCAAAAAACCAAGATTGTATTGGTCACAGGTCATGATCATTATGCCATTGAAGCTATAAACAAATCAGTTGCCGGTTATTTACTGAAACCAGTTAACTTTATTGATTTACAAGAAGTTATAAAGAAGGTGGATAAATTGATTCGTTTGGAACAGCAACAACTTGAGCTGGAAGACAGGATCAATATTCTCGGCACGGCTGAAATTCCAGGTAAAAACCTGATTTTTGACGTAGAAAATGGTTTTGTCATGGAAAACACCAGAAATATTGAATATTTAACTGCTGATCAGTCATATGCCACAATATTTACCCATGCAAAAAGAGAATTTGTTGTATCCAAATCACTGAAAGAACTGGAATCATATCTTCCTAAAAATCAATTTTACAGGACTCATAAATCCTTTTTGGTCAACATATACTACATTCGAAAATTTGTGAAGACAGGAGAAAGCTATGTTCTTTTGAAAAGCGGTGCCAAAATTCCTGTTTCGATTAGAAAATCTTCAGTGATATTCCATGAAATTAAACAGATGTTGAGTCAGGAAGATTCCCCATGTTGATGTCTCTCAAACACCCATTTAGTTGATTGATTTACTGTTCTTGTTTAAAGAATGATGGAATTTTGCATTTTTTTTCGTAAATTTGCACCCGACCATTTTCTATCAATTGAGAATGTGTGAATCATGTAATAAAAATTAAAAGTTGTGTAACATCTTTCACCGGAAAAGGAGCCAACTTTGAGACGGTTTTGATTTTTAAAAAGGGAAAATAAATTTTAAAAAAGATGAACATGAGAAAGATTATTTATCTGTTACTAATTGCGGTTGTGATTTCTACAACCGGATGCAATCAAAAGGAAATTGCCAGGCTCAAAGCCAAGAATGACAGCTTGATGATGGCTGGCAGCTCAAAAGATGCAAATTTGGTGGAGTTTGTTGATGCGTTTAATTCAATTCAATCAAATTTGGATTCGATCAAGCAAAAAGAGAAGATCATTGATAAAACTGCCAAGGGTGGTTTTGAAGTGAAGGGAGATCGCAAGGAACAAATCCAAAGCGACATCAATTACATTTATTCGTTGTTGCAAAAAAACAGACTCCTGGTTGCAGATCTTGCATCGAAACTAAAGAAATCCAACAAGCATGTCGCCGAACTTGAAAAGATGATCGAAAATCTTAACAAGCAAATCGCAGAAAAAGATGGACAAATTGCCGATCTGAAAGAGGAACTCAATAAAATGAACATCAAAGTTCAGAATCTGAGTACTGAGGTGACAAATCTGAATACCAATGTTTCTAATTTGAGCAATGAAAACAAAGAGAAACAACGCGTAATTGAGGCGAAAACAGCAGAGTTGAATACTGCCTATTACATCATTGGAACGCTTAAGGAGTTGAAAGAAAAGAATATTATTAAGAAGGAAGGATTCCTTGGAACGGCTAAAGATGTAAATAGTGATATTGACAAGTCATTAATGACGAAAGTTGACATTACCACTGTTACTTCAATTCCAATCATGAAGAAGAAGGCAACCCTGATTAGTGCACATCCTTCCAGTTCTTATAAAATTGAAGGAACGAAATCGGCCGACAATCTTATCATACTGAACCAGGCTGAATTCTGGAGCTTGTCAAAAGTTTTGGTCATCAGCGTAAAATAATAGCATCATCTAATCTATAAAAAAGCCGGGTTTCATCCCGGCTTTTTCTGTTATTTGAACTCTGCTTTACAGTAATTGATGCCTAAAATATCATAATATTTAGTTAACCTGTTCAGCCGCGTTTTGAAATTTTCATAATCCTTCGCGCCTTTTGGAGACCAAACTACTTCTGCCAATGCTGCAGCACGTGGATAGACCATGTATTCGACTTGAGCCGGTGTTTTCATATACTCTGTCCAAACATTGCCCTGAGCACCCAATACAAATTTTGCCTCTTCAGCATTGAGTGAAGGAGGAATAGGTTCATAACTGTATATTTTTTTAAGCGGCAAGTAGCCGCCGATTGCCAATGGCTCATTTTTCGGATCGGCTTGATAATGATCTAAATAGCAGAATTCACCTGGCGTCATCACAACGAAATGTCGCTCTTTGGCAGCCGCAATGCCACCATCTTC
>JANYJT010000121.1 GCA_025358395.1 Bacteroidia bacterium | reverse complement strand
GGCACGCAAGGCATAATCTTCAAAGGCCGTAACAAAGATGATGCAATAATTTTCTTTGGGAATGGTTTTAAGGAAGGTAAAACCGTCCTCTTTTGGCATGGAGATATCCAAAAAGATAAAATCAACATCGTGTTTCTTCAGCAATTCGCGACCTTCAGCGGCAGAGGAGGCTGAAGCCACAACTTCTACCTGCTTACAATACTGGAATAGCAGTAAATCCAATACTTCACGCACATTCTTCTCATCATCTACAAGGATAGCCCGGTACTTTTTCATTTTTTAAAATATATCACAAGGTAAGAAAAAAATGCAATTGCCACAATGATATCATTTTAGCCATTTAAGCACAGCAATTACAGGAAAATGGTCAGATAACTGGATTTGGTCACATTGGTATGACATAGCCCCAAATCTTTGACTATACAATATATAATCAATCCTAAACAAGGGAATAAAGCTGTTGTAAGTATTGGATATTCCGAATCCCGCTTCACTAAAAGCATCTTTCAGTTGCTTGTCCAAAACATGATAGGTATACGAAATAGGAGTGTCATTAAAATCACCGCTAACAATTACAGGATAGGGACATTTCCGTATGTGCGCGGCAACAGTCCTGGCTTGCCGGGCGCGAAATGTAAATGCAAGGATCATCTTTTTACTGATAAGCCTTGCCTCCCTAAGTTGTTGCTCATTGGTACCGCTCTTATCCGGGTCGGTCAGCGAATAATCCTCTGGAGTGATCCGGTAAGATTGAAAATGACAATTATATACCCTGATGGTATCGCCGGGGCGAACTACAATATCTGAAAAAAGTACCATATTCGCGCTCCGCTCAAATCGGATTTCTCCCAGCCTGACAATGGGAAATTTAGACAAGGTCATTGGTCCTGCATTTGAGATCGAATGTGCCAGCTGATAATATTTTATTCCCGGCAAAGCATCTCGGATTCCATCAGGAGAAAGCTTTCCAATTTTGAACAGTCTGGTTTCCTGCAAACAAATAATATCAGCATTGACACTGCGCAGATAATCGACAAGAAGGGGACGGTCGACCTGCTTCCTGCCGATATCCCCGGTAAAATAATGGACATTGTAAGTTAGGATCTTTAGCCCATTGGCTTCCGACTTGAAGCTTGGAACAGGTTGGAAAAAGTGGAAAAAATGCTGGTAGCCAACCAGGATTATTAGCAGGGAAAGCAAGAGCTTCTTTGATTTTAGCAGCGCGTAACAAATGACAAATAGTACATTTATCAAAAGTAAATAAGGATAAAGGAATCCAAAAAATGCGGCAGGCCAAAATGAATCCGGCGGAATAAGTAAAGCTACATATACCAGAACCAGCAGCCCACTGAAAAGCAGGTTCGCAAAAAATCCGAATTTTGAAAATAGATTTTTGACTGTGCTTTTCTTCATTTTTTGCCGCTCATTCTAAATAGCATTTCCTTTTCTTCGACAGTCAATGCATCGTAGCCCTTTGCACTGATTTTGTCAAGTATCCTGTTAACTTCTTCCTGTTTTTCCTTTTTGCTTCTGTTGTAGTCATATTCACGAAAGTCTCCCGCTTTGTATTCGACTGTTAATTTTCTTTTTGGCTTTGACCAGATGAAAAGCCTGTCGAAAAATCTTTCAGAACGGGTAGAGATGTCGTACCCTGATTTTAAGAGAGACATGTATAAAAATCCCCAAAAAGCTCCTCCCAGATGTGCAAAATTACCGCCCGCATTGTCCCCCGTAAGGTTTATAATATAAAAAAGAATCGACACAAGTGCGATCCATTTTATTTTTGCCGGACCGATCAGAATCAGATGAATAACATGATTGGGAACATAAACAGCTGTGGCAACGACAATCGTGATGACGGCTGCCGAGGCTCCAAGAAGCCTGCTCAAAGCGATGGCTTGCTGGAAATGAGGAAAAAGATTGTACGCAGCCATAAAGAAGATCCCACCCGAAATCCCTCCGAAAAAATAGAGATAAAGCAGTTTTCGCGGCTGATGGTATTCAAGAAAGATGCGGCCGAAAGAGTAGAGCCACAACAAGTTCATCAGAATGTGCCAAAGCTCGTAATGCAGGAACATGTAGGTGATCAGCGTCCAGGGCCGGGTAATGAACTGTCCGAAGGAGGCCGGCAATGCCAGCCAATCCATGTAAGTGAGATTCTCATTGCCTCCCAGAACAAGAAATACCGCCACTAACCGAACGATGATCCAAATGGCGATATTGATGTAAATCAACTTCGTCAGATAGGAGCCATGCTGGTACGAAAGCTTTATTTCATCGGTAATTGCCATGGGTTGCTCAATAGAAATTCTTGGAATTGACATTCCAGTACCGCAAAAGCAGGTAGCCGAACAACATCCCTCCCAGATGTGCGAAATGCGCGACATCGCTGTTAGATTGGGTAAATCCAAGATATAGTTCGATCAGGCCGTAGCCGATCACAAAATACTTGGCTTTAATGGGAACGGGAGGGAAGAGCAGCATCAATTCAGTGTTGGGAAAAAGAACCCCGAAGGCAAGCAAAATTCCGAAAACAGCACCGGAGGCACCTACTGTCGGGATGTTTATCTTCTCTTCGAATATCTTTTGAACGAGCTCGATCCCTTGCTGGGCATAAGCTGAATTACCCGGTGTTTCTGACCATTTATTGATGAAATCATGAACCCATGGAGCAGCCTGACTGCCCAGATTGGCTTTTACAAATGAGTTAAGAAGTTCTGGCGAAGGAGTGTTGGCAAACGCATCCACCGTTTTGGCTACATGGGATAATTCCAGATAGTTTACAAAGAGGTGCAGTGTCGCGGCTCCCAGACCGGTGACCAGAAAATAGACCAGGAAACGTTTGGGTCCCCAAACCATTTCAAGCACTTTACCGAACATGTACAAGGCAAACATATTAAAGAAAAGATGGCCGAAGCTGGCATGCATGAAAATATGTGTGACCAACTGGTATGGCCTGAAATTGGGCGACCCGGGATAATAAAGCCCAAGTTTTTCAGTCAGATCCAGTCCGGTTGATTTCAATGCCCAGGTTGCGACCAGCATGACCACATTGATCAGGATCAAATTCTTGACAACGGGTGGAATGGCTAATGGAGAAGTTGAGCGGAATTGCATGTGGATAATTTTCAGATCATATTGTGCAAAAATAAGGAATCGGACGAGATTCGCTAATCTTTCAAAAGATTTTCGATGTCTGTCAGGGCAATAATAGAGATGATCTTTTTCCCGGAAGGTGAGAATCCGGGAGTCTGACAAGCAAATAGCTGATTAAAAAGTGCACTCATCTCTTCCTGTTTCAAGGCTACCCCGTAGTTTACTGCCGAGGATGATGCCAGAACAAGAGCCAGCTGCGCTTTGATCTCTTCCATCAGATCGACAGGACGGTACTGAAATGAGGCAATGACAGTTTCGACCAACTCTTTGGCATCTAAATGACTCAGCACTCCAGGTGTGCCATCGATGTAAAAATGGTGGTCTGCTTCCGGCCTGATTTCAAATCCCAATTGATGCAGCTCATCCCTCAGTGCATTCAAAATTTCAGCGTCAGCAGCATTCAGCTCCAATGCCGGAGGGAAAAGTTGCCGCTGACTCGAGGCCAGGTGCGAACTGAAATTACGCATGAAATTTTCGTACAGTATCCTTGCATGTGCCTCCCGCTGGTCGATGACCATCAATCCGGATTTGACAGGCGTAAGCAAATACCTGTTTTTGAGTTGCATGAAATTGGCCGATTGATATTCCGGCTCAACCCCCAGTGAATGTGTTGACTGACTGCCCTCTGAATTCTCACGCTCCATCCCCCCTGCAAGCCCATCTCTCCAGTTTCCTCTCCCCGTCTCCCCATTCCCCGTTTCTCCTTTTCCCTTTTCTCCGTTTCCCTTTTCCCTTTCTTCAGTCTCCCCGTCTCCCCGTCTCCTCGTCTCCTCGTCCCCTCGTCTCCTCGTCTTTCCATCCATTCCCTGGTAAAGCTTCTCCCAATGTCCGACTTGACCGGCATCTCTGTCCGAATCGTTCCGGTAGCCAGGATAGCTCTCCTGCTGAAAAGGGTTGTAATGACGATTGATTTCAATCTCCGGAGACGCAAAACTGCTGCCTCTTCCCGGAGGAACCGGTATTTCGATGGAGCCCCTCTGATCGAAATCAATGGTTGGCATCAGATTGTATTTACCGATGGATTCCCGGATACAGGCACTTAAAATGTGCCATATTGCTTGCTCATCCTCAAATTTTATCTCTGTTTTTGTCGGATGGATGTTGATGTCGATGGTCGCAGGATCTACTTCAAGGTAAAGAAAATAGGAGGGGACTGTATCCGGCGGCAAAATCCGCTCATATGCATTCATCACTGCACGGTGGAAGAAAGGGTGCTTCATAAATCTTCCATTAACGAAGAAAAATTGTTCGCCGAAACTTTTTTTGGCAAATTTCGGCTGACCAATAAAACCGGAAACCTTGATCAAAGTTGTCTCGACTTCAACAGGTGTCAGGCTCTGGTTGATGGATTTGCCAAAGAGACCGACAATCCGTTTCCTTATATTTTCGGAAGAAAGTTCATATACCGGAGATTGGTTGTGGTAAAAATTGATGGCAATTTCGGGGTTAGCCAGGGCTATCCGCTGTATTTCTGTGATGATATTTTTAAGCTCGTAACTGTTGGATTTTAGAAATTTCCGCCGTGCCGGGACATTGAAAAAGAGGTTTTTTACGGAGAAATTTGATCCTTCCGGACAATGATCCGTCTGTTGTTTCTGCAACACAGATCCAAGAATGTGCAGGAAAGTACCAAGCTCTTCACCCTGCTGCCGAGTGCGCAACTCAACCTCTGCCACTGAAGCTATGGATGCAAGCGCTTCTCCCCGAAAGCCCATGGTACGAATGCAGAACAGATCATTCGCCTCATTGATTTTGGAGGTGGCATGGCGCTCAAACGACATCCGCGCATCGGTTGGCGACATTCCCTTGCCATTGTCTGTCACCTGAATCAGAGTCCGACCTGCGTCTTTAACATTCACGGTGATGGTGTCTCCCCCGGCATCAATGGCATTCTCTACCAACTCCTTGACAACTGAAGCGGGGCGCTGGATTACCTCACCTGCAGCGATCTGGTTGGCAACTGAGTCGGGCAAAAGATGGATAACGTCTGACACTTGTATACGATTAATAATTGGATTCCTAACTAAGAAATAATGCCCAAAACGGACACTTTCCCCAGACAAATATAGCGGTATTTTTTATGACCATTCACCGTTTGATTCGGATTAAATCGTTACGACAATCTATATTCTGAACCGGAAAGATTTCCTTTTCTCCCCGAAATTCGGTACATTTAAGGGTATTCCATCGTTTGGGTTTCAAAATTATACATCATGCTAATAAAAACTTACGGCAGTGCGGTCCATGGCATCGATGCCACCACCATTACAATTGAGGTTGACGTATCCAGGGGAATCCGTTTCAGCATGGTTGGTCTTGCCGATCTTGCTGTTCGCGAGAGCCAGCAAAGAATTGATGCCGCCTTGCGCTTCAATGGGTTTAAGCTTCCTGGTAAGAAAACGGTCATCAACATGGCACCTGCCGATATTCACAAAGAGGGCTCCTGTTATGATCTACCTATTGCCATGGGAATTCTCTCGGCTTCGGAGCAGATCAATGCCCCGGATATCGGCCGTTTCGTTATGATGGGCGAACTTTCACTTGATGGTGGATTGCAGTCGGTGAAAGGAGTCCTTCCTATTGCAATCAGGGCCAGAGAGGAGGGTTATGAAGGATTAATCATTCCGCTTCAAAATGCCAGGGAAGCGGCGGTTGTAGACAAACTAAAAATTTATGGTGTCGAGAACATTCGTGAGGTGATCGATTTTTTCAATAGTGCCATCCAGTTAAAACAAACTGTCATCGACACGCGCGAGGAGTTTAATGCATTGAAAAACAGGTTTGCAGTTGATTTTTCGGAAGTCAAGGGGCAGGAAAATGTAAAAAGAGCCCTTGAAATTGCTGCGGGAGGTGGACATAATCTGATCATGATCGGACCTCCGGGGGCCGGTAAAACGATGCTGGCTAAGCGGATACCTACTATTCTGCCGCCTTTTACTCTTAAAGAGGCATTGGAGACTACCAAGATACATTCAGTAGCCGGAAAGATTGAAAACCAGGCCTCCTTGATGATCGGCCGGCCATTTCGCAGTCCGCACCACACTATTTCAGATGCCGCCCTGGTTGGCGGAGGCACGATACCCCAGCCTGGGGAAATTTCTCTGGCGCACAATGGCGTGCTCTTTCTGGATGAGTTACCCGAATTTAAAAGATCTGTGCTTGAGGTATTGAGGCAACCCCTCGAAGACCGCACAATTATTGTTTCGAGATCCAAATCTTCGGTAGAGTTTCCGGCTTCCTTCATGTTGGTTGCCTCGATGAATCCTTGTCCATGCGGATACTATAACCATCCAACAAAGCGGTGTGTTTGTGGACCGGGCATCGTTCAAAAATACCTGAACAGGATATCAGGCCCATTGCTGGACCGCATTGATATTCATCTGGAAGTGGTCCCGGTTCCGTTCAGCAAGCTTTCGACCATGAGTTCGGGCGAGTCGAGCGACACCATTCGTGCCAGG
>JANYJT010000100.1 GCA_025358395.1 Bacteroidia bacterium | reverse complement strand
TTTTTGAATTCAACCTTGAATGTCACCACTTCCCAATCAGGGAGTTTAGCCGGTTTTGAAATAACCAGCGCATCAGCCTCCTGGTTCCATTTTATTTTCTCATCCGAACCTAAAATCGAAACTGATTTGACCTTCTGTCCCGACACTTTCGAACTTTTTCCAAGAGAGGTAATTTTCACATCACCTACCGGATTCTTCATGCAGAAAGCATACAACGTATTTCCTTTTTGAGTAAACCGGATGTCTGTCGATTCATAAGGCCTGACATCCTTCACACCGCCAAATCTTCCCTTTTCCTGATTTTTTTGCGTCGTCGGACCTTCTCCATAAATCTTCCATGGGCGCGTGCCATATATCGCTTCGCCATTGGCTGGCGTCCATTTGGCAATCACATCCAGAATAGCCAAAACATCAGGTTCTAAATCGCCTTCGGGAGTTTGTACGACATTAAGCAACAGGTTTCCGTTTTTGCTGACAATGTCCACAAGCATTTGGATCACCTGGGTTCCGGTCATGTATTTCTGTCCGGTGCGGTAATACCAGTCACCTATTGAAGTATCTGTTTGCCAGGGATATGGACTGATCGAATCCATGGCACCACGCTCTAAATCCTGCACCCATCGGCCTTCTGAAGCGCGCATTTTACAGGTATAGACAGCATCAAGTTTGCCTTTGTTTTGAGCAATATCCTGGTTGTAATAATGAGCAAGCATCGTTCTGCCAACTTCTCCGAAAGGGAGTTCACTGTCCGAATAAAGCAAATCCGGATGATAATTATCTATCAGCTCAGAAATACTTGACAACCAGTTCTTTTGATTTTCGGGATTTTTTGTCAGCCAGTCAAAATCATCAGCCGCAGTTTTGGGATGGTAGAGATCCTGGAAGTCCGGATTGGCTCCATCATAAGGAACTCCCGCTTTCGGACCGTTCGGATCAGAGCCGTGACTCGGCTGAAACCAGGTATAACTTGCACCAAGGTGCTCGGATACGCCAAAACGAAGCCCCTCATTTTTAGCGGCTTTTTGCCACAAACCAACCACATCTTTTTTTGGACCCATGTTCACAGAATTCCATTTGTGAACCTTGGAATTCCAGAGGAAGAAATTATCATGATGCGTGGCCATGCTCACAAAATATTTGGCACCAACCTTTTTGTATAGTTTCATCAGTTGTTCAGGGTCCCAGCGTTCAGCTTTCCATAATCCAATGATCTCCTTGTAACCGAAAGCAGAAGGATGTCCATAATGCTCAACATGGTACAAGTATTCCTTACTGGGCTTCCCGGTAGGGAGGTTGGTCTTACGGTCTTTGATATCGGATTCATACATTTTACGGGCATACCAGTCGCCCTGGCGGGGAACAGCTTGAGGTCCCCAGTGCGCCCAAATGCCAAATTTGGCATCGCGAAACCACTCCGGATAAGAATATTGTTTGAACGACTCGAGCGTTGGCTCAAATTTTTGAGCCTGCAAGCCATTGCTGGATAACATGCTAAAAGCAAGAACCAGTATGGCCAAACTCATTAAACGATTGATTTTCCTTTTCATTTTAAGCCTGATTTAATTAATACAATTTATTTCTCATTTGCTGAGTTAATCTTCAATTTACAAAAAATTTCATCTCTGTTTCATTGTTTCACAGTTTCAATTTTCCTTCATTCTTGAATTCCTCTCTCACTTAATCAATTCCACATTTGTATTTAAATTCCTTGAAATTACAATTTCTTCCAATGGCCTGTCGAACTCCAACTTCGCCACGAGCACCGTATTGGACAAATCATTGACCGGCAAATTCCGCAATCGTAAATAAGGCTGCTGCGAGGCATGATCGCTTGGGCAAAGATTCACTACACAATCAATTTTTTTACCTGTATTTAACAAGGTAGCCTTTGCCGGAAGCACATTGATCGGTTTAAGCTTCACTCCATTGCCAACCGTTGGTTTGTTCAGGTGAACGTAAATAGTTTGTTTATTTTTTGTCACAAAAATTCCCGGAATAGCCAACAAGGCAGCATCTGATTGGGTATTGTCAAAGGATTCATCCACCAATTTCTTCCACGTTCCGATACGTTTTAGTATTGCAGCCGATTCTGCCGGAATAAGACCTTCACCGGTAGGTCCAACGTTAAGCAAATAATTGGCATCCCTTGCAAGGTACTTGTCAATACTACTGATCAGATGACGATCGGTGTAATAATCTTCATCTTTCTTGAATCCCCAGCTTTCCATCCCTACCGACTGGCAAGCCTCTACCGGTTTGTCAAAACCTTTGGCCTCCGTAGCCGGATTGTCGTAATCACGTTCGGGTGTGCCAAAATCGCCATCGTCAAATCCGCGGTTGTTGATGACCGCCTTTGGCTGCAATTTCCTGATCATGTTGTTTATTGAGGTATCCTTGAAAACCGGCACGTTCATGTCCCACCAAAAGCCATGGATCTCTCCATAATTTGTACACAATTCGCGAACTTGCTCCTTCAGAAAATGCATGTACTTGTCCCAGTCGGGCGAATCCTGTGGCTGCGGAGGAAGTTCATGGTGCCGTCCCTGGTTGGGATAGTTAGGCTGGTTCCAGTCGGCAATCGAATAATAGAGGCAGAAAGGCATTTTCCTTTTGTGACATGCATCCGCCAACTGTCCGATCACATCCTTTTTGTAAGGCGTATTCATGGTATTGAAGCCGGTTTGCCTGGTATCCCATAAACAGAACCCATCGTGGTGTTTGGTGGTGAGTGTGATGTATTTCATCCCTGCCTCCTCCATCAGATCGAGCCACTCCTCCGGATTGAATTTTGTGGGGTTCCATTGATCTGCCAGTTTGATATATTCGGCACGTGGAACCCTGCCGCGCCATTGGTGTTGCTCGTGCCAGCCGGGTATGGAATACAAACCCCAGTGAACAAACATGCCGTAGCGTCTTTCAAAAAACCAGTCACGCCCGTCACCAAAGCGGGGAATGTTAGTCAGCTCTCCATTTTTTGCTGAAGACAGGAGGGTTTCATGCTTCGAAATTGCTCCTGCCCAACCTGGCATTCCCGAAGTTACCGCCAATGCAGCCGTCGTTTTGATTAGTTCTCTGCGTTTCATCCAAGTTCAAAGTTTTAACTATTTTTACAAACTTTAGAAAAGTTGCGAACGATTTAGTATTTCACTTTTATTTTCATTGCTCCGGGAATCTCTGATGCTGAAGCCACAATTACGTATCCACCTCCGCTGCCGGATGGTATCGCTCCCGGATATTTTGAAAGCCAGTTGTTCTCCATTTCTTCCATCACCCAATCCGGCACGGTATATGGCAACATTTTTCTCCAGGAGAGGAAGGATCGCTTCATTCCTTCACCCAGTTTATTGACATCCCTTTCAACGATTCCTTCCCAGCAAAGATGGCCTGAATTTCCGAGTTCTTTAACGTTTTCAAGGGTCAGGTGTTTCTCCACGAGCGGATTGTATCCCTCCGGACGAGGAACCAGCGGGATGAGATGAAGCACCTCTGATAACCAGCCACAGGTCTCGGGATCAATGGTCGATTGAATATGATACGGCCAGAATTTCCCGTCATAATCCAACCGGTTGGCTCCGGGTAAAAGAATGCCGAGCTGATCCTGCGAGCCTGAAATATATTCCGATCCCGGAGGATTCTCCGCGCCGAAAAGGAGTTTGGCATTGCGGACCTGGTCACCTTCCGGCATCTTGCCTCCCCACAGTTCAGCAGCAATCTTGCGAGAACTGGTAGCCATCCCCGAGCGGTCGTTGAAGTCATAATCCGGCCAGATTTGAACCACCACACAGGGTCCCTTATGAATTTTGGAGACCCATGGCTGATCCATCCAACCTCCGGCCAGACATAGCCGGTAAGGGAATTTCATGTCTTTTTTGGATTGAGAACTTGAGCGGGCAGGCAGGCCTTCCTCTGGTATCCGCTCCAGAACGACCAGTTCGACATTGTTTTCCTCACAAAGACGTTTCTTACCTTCCGTGAATCCATCAGAATTAACCACAAAATAATCGGGCTTCAGGCGTTTCATGTCTTCTTCGAAATCGAGCATCCCATCGCCGGAGGCTACAAAAGCTTCGGTTACATATTTGACAGTGCCTACCATATAAACCCTTTCCTCCTGCGAAAAATAGGGCTTCTTTCCTTTTAATTTCAGCAGGTTCTCATCTTTGCCAATGCTTACATAGAGCTTGCCATACTGTGAAGCTGTTTTAAAGAAGGCAATATGTCCGGCATGAAGTAAATCATAGCAACCGCTGACCAAAACCATTTTTTCTCTCATCAGATATGCTTCTGATTATTTGATTCCTCCACTGGTCATTTGTGTCCTGATCCAATCGTAAGTTTCTTTCATACCGACAGCAAGAGGTAAGGTAGGTTCCCATCCTAGCAATTCCCGGATCAGGGTATTGTCGCTGTTGCGACCCCTTACTCCCTTTGGTGCATCCAAATCGTAAGTTCTCTTCAATTTTCTGTTGGCGATTTTTTCCACTATATCGACCAGTTGGTTGATTGAAACCATTTCACTGCTTCCAAGATTGAGCGGTTCTACGATGTCGCTGTACATGATTTTGAGGATTCCTTCCACGCACTCGGTGATGTACATGAAACTGCGCGTCTGTTCTCCGTCACCCCAAATATTGATTTCATCCTTCCCGTACAATTCTGCCTCAAGAACTTTTCTGCACATAGCGGCAGGAGCCTTTTCGCGACCTCCGTCCCATGTTCCATGTGGTCCGTAAACATTGTGAAAGCGGGCTACGCGGGTATTGATGCCATAATCTTCACGGAAGTGACGGCACATCCGTTCAGAAAATAATTTTTCCCATCCATAACCATCTTCAGCCTGTGCGGGGTATGCATCGGTTTCCTTCAATCCGGGATTGTCGACTTCCTGTTGTTTTCCCCCATTGTAAACACATGCGGAGGAAGCATAGAAGAACCGATCAATACCCAAATCTTTGGCCGCCATCAGCAGGTGAGTGTTAATCAGCACACTCAACATACACTCAGCCTTGTGAGTTTCAATGAAACCCATCCCACCCATATCCGCAGCGAGATTAAAGACTTCGTTGTATCCGTTCAAAGCGTTATAACAGTTTTCTTTGCCATTCAAATCGAGCACGAGGTTGTCAACATCTGCATGAACCTGGTACCATTGGTTCAAAGGTTTTTTATCCACCGCACGGACATCATGACCCATATCTTTTAATTTCCTGGTAAGATGGCCACCAATAAACCCACCGGCACCGGCAACAACAATTCTTTTCATTTCTTTTAATTTAAATGTATTACCATGAATATCTTAGAGAAATCGAAAACGCTGAATATAAAAATTTTACCTTCGCACTTTCAGTTTCTCGGATACAAATATTGACCTAAAATATGATGGCTGCAAGGCCCGAAATTGAACATTGGTATGCAAAGGTTTGTGCAAAGGTTTGCGAAAGTTAAAAGATGTTGAGAAACATGTTTCTCATCCTGATCCGCCAGTATATAATTTTTTGAATCAATGACCAGTTCCAATCTTTACGCCGTTCAAACCTTCCGAGCCACTGAGCCTGGTCCAGAAGAATCCATAGAGTGCAATGGCCATAAAGCAAACAGCCGGAACAATATATCCTGCCGACATACCATCCTTATCTGCAATTGCGCCCATCACCTTAGGCAATACAGCGCCTCCCATGATGGCCATTACAATGAACGAAGACGCCAACTTTGATTTTTCTCCCAAACCAAAGATCCCAAGTGAGAAAATAGTGGGGAACATGATTGACATGAAGAAAAAGCTTAGGAATACGGCAATTACTGATATCCAGCCCAATTTGGCTACCACTAAAAACATGAGGACGACGTTAATAAATGAATACAGACCAAGCATGCTGTGGGCTTTAGTAACCCTTAATATAAACGAACCAGTAAAACGGCCTATAAGGAACAACGGGAATGCCATCCATGACATGAGTGAGGTAGCCCCTTTTTCGGTGAGAAAGTAAGCGCCATTCCTGAGAATTGAACCTGCTTCGCCACCAATAAAGAAGCTTGATTTCAAACTTTCGCCCAATGCCGGAACATCTTCGACCATATAATTGATAAAAAAACTGAATATGCCTGCCTGTGCTGCAACGTAAAGAAACTGTGCAATAGTTGCTCCGGTAAAATGAGGTGCAGACCACAGACTATCTTTATGTATTAGTTGCCCCCTTCTTAGTGTGATAAAAAGTATTGAACCCAGGCCAACAATTCCGGTAACGATGTAAAATACCCTGGCTAAAAGATGGTTTAAAGCGAGCATAGCCTCAGGATTGCCAAGTGTTTCCTTGTCCATGTAAAACAATTGAACAAAGAATCGGAAAATCATACCCAATGCAAAACTGAACAATAAGGCACAAACATACAGGAGTATTGTTGACAAAAGGCTTTGCTGACCAAATACTTCAACTTGAGATGTTTCACCTCCTGCGCTATTATGATCTTCTTCTTTGACTTCAGGCATCTTACTTTTGATAAAAGCCAGGATAAGAATTCCAATTATAATCGCAATTCCAATATAGGGTACCCACATTGTTTTATGGGCTATTTCAGCATTTTGCTGAGCGTTAAGTGAAATATCGGTATGATAAAAATACAAGCCGCCGATATATGGAGCAATTGGCCAGCCAATGGCATTGAACGACTGCGCCAGGTTAATTCGTGA
>JANYJT010000053.1 GCA_025358395.1 Bacteroidia bacterium | reverse complement strand
CATCCTTGTTCTTCAAGGCCAATTCTTCGCTTACCCTAAGACCGGTTGCATACAGCAGACGAATGATGATTGGTATAACAAACAGGATGGTGGACATGTGCTTGTTATACAAACGCATATGATCGCAGGCATGGAAGATGTCTGCCATTTCCCGATTAGAGTAGATGTGGGGTTTAAAGCTGTTTCTGGGAGGATAAACAGGGCTTCTCGGGATGTAACAGTCATAACCAACCTTGCACATATACTTACAGAATTGTGAAAGGATAATGTATTTTGTGCAAATTGTCGACAATGCATCGTTTATCCTTGTAGCACGCCACTGTTCAACTTGTTGTCTGGTTATTCCAATTGTTGTTATGTTGTTGGTAATGAAAAAATTGTCAAATTCAAGAAAGACCCATTCAGTACGCAAGGACACATAACCGAGCCCTTTCTTCATGACAATAAACTGCTTGAAATAAGGGGCATAGATGCTGCCGTAATTGAACTCATTCATAGAAGGTACCTCCTTCCTGCTCATAAAATGATGGTTCCACAAGCGGAACGTTCAATGCACATTGCCGTAACGATTCAACATCTATTCTAAGATAAGACATCGTGTTTGTGGTACTTTGGTGACCCAAAGCCTCGGAGATAACAGGTAATGATACCTGGTTTTCCAAAAATCGACTGGCCAGACTGTGGCGCATGGCATGTGGTCCGTGCCTTCTCGCGGTTGTATCAACCCCGGATGAACCTACTATATGACCAAGAGCCCAAGAAATGGAACCATTTGTCATGGCGGTGAATGGGGCACGGGTATAAAGGAAAATATTTGGTGACGCTGATCTTTTGCGGCCATATTTGAGATAATCGATAATTGCATCTCCTACATCTGCAAGCAATGGAAGGTCAATCACTTTACCAGTTTTAAACTGGGATAGTTTAATTGTGCTATTCTCCCAGTCGATATTGCTGAAAGTCAGGTGAGCAATATCTGATGCTCTTAGCCCCAGCCGTGAGGCCAACAGAGTCATGGCATAGTCTCTTTTACCGGTAGCATTGTCTCTGTTTATGGATGACTCTATTTGGAATACCTCCTTTGCGGTATAAACCGAAGGCAATTTTGCTCTTCTTACCCACTTGTAATGTTGGATTACTGTCGATAAATCAAGCTTTATGACGCGTTCCTCAAACAGAAACCTAAAATATAATCTGATGGCAGATACAACGCCTATCTGATTTTTAGTCTGAGTCGAAACAAAAGACAAAATATGTTCTTCTCTAACTTCTTCAATATTAGATATTTGTTTGTTTTTCAGATAGACAAGAAATCTGGAAAGAAATAATCGGTGAGCTGAAATTGTTATTTTGCTGCGGCGTAAGGACTCCAAATGCAAAAGGTATCTATTCATTAAACAACCTATCTCTCCGGATAACACTCGAGTAATTGGCTTGCGGTAGGCTCTGCGGATTGTCCCTTTTTCTTGGAACTCATTCAATACTTTTATACTTCTGATAATTTCCCTTTCAATAGGGGTGAAAATGCTACCGTCGATATTATAGCGAATATACTCATCTCCAACCGAAGGATCATAATACAAAAATGATTTTTGAAGCATAAATGGAATCAGCTTCTTTTTCCACAAAAACCTGTAGAATTCAATTCGTTTAGGAGAATAGGATTGTTGCTCAAAAAAATGAACGCAACCATCCATCAGTTCTTGTACTGTTTGTAATTGTTTCATATTATTGCTTTTTATGCTGGCACCATTGCCGGAATTAAAAAAAGCAATAATATTTATGCAAAGTATTTATGTAAAGTTAGATCGTGTTTAGTGCTAATTCAAGAAGCTATCTGTAGGTTACTTTGCATAATCATTTCCTTTCCATAAATCATCTCTTCCACTTCGCGGACTTTCACATCCGGGGTCCGTTTCATCTCGTCAATCACCGAGGTGATGACAGTGGAGTTGGAGGTCCTGAATTCATTCCCGGCACCATCCTTCAGCAGAATGGTTGAACTCAGTGAATCGGCTCCGATCTGAAAGGTCTGCA
>JANYJT010000007.1 GCA_025358395.1 Bacteroidia bacterium | reverse complement strand
ATCGCCAAATTGGGAACGATGACACTCATCAAATATGATGACAACATGTTGATTGAAAGAGGAATGATTTCTTTGCTGCTTGATCAGAACCGTCAGTTTCTGAATGGTGGTGATGATAATGCTTGCTTTGGGACTTTCGAGCTGCTTCTTCAGAATAGCGGTGTTGGAATTGCTGTTTGCAGCACCTTTCTCGAATTTATCATACTCTTTCATGGTTTGATAATCGAGGTCTTTGCGGTCCACGACAAACAAAACTTTGTCAATAAAAGGTAATTTGCCGGCTAAAAGAGCCGTTTTAAATGAAGTGAGTGTCTTTCCGCTGCCGGTGGTATGCCAGATATAGCCGCCTCCTTTGATGGTCCCGAATGTTTTGTAATTGTTCGAAACATTGATCTGCCCGAGGATGCGCTCGGTCGCCACAATTTGGTACGGGCGCATGGCCAGCAATAATTTGTCGGAAGTAAAGACGCAATACCTGGTGAGCAGGTTGAGAATGGTATGCCTGGCGAAGAAGGTTCTTCCAAAATCCATCAGATCAACAATCGGTCGGTTGTTTCCATCGGCCCACCACGATGTAAACTCATAACTGTTGCTGGTGCGCTTGCCTTTTCGTACAATGTTGTTCCCCAATTCTTTGATGTGGGTAAACCGGGTAGAATTGCTGTAGTATTTTGTATAGGTACCGTTTGATATCACGAAAAGTTGCACATATTCAAACAATCCGCAACCTGCCCAAAACGATTCGCGGTTGTAGCGATTAATTTGGTTAAACGCTTCCTTGATATCAACTCCCCGTTTCTTAATCTCCACATGGACAAGTGGCAATCCGTTTACCAGGATGGTCACATCATAGCGGTTGGCGCGTAAAATGTCTGAACCAGGATTTTCGGGATTAACCTGATTAGTATGATTGGGATTGACGCTATATTGGTTGATTACCTGCAGCCGGTTGTTGTGGATATTGGCCTTGTCGATCAGGTAAATATTTTTTACCGTTCCATCTTCGCGGGACAGGAGTTGGATGTGATCCTCCTGGATGATCGTGGTCTTTTCCTCAATCCCGCTGTTTTGATTGGCGATTTTGCTTTTGAAAAATTGGTCCCATTCCGCGTGTGTGAATTGGTAATCGTTCAGTATTTCAAGCTGACGACGCAGGTTGGCAATCAATTCCTGTTCGGAGGTAATGGGCAAATATTCGTATGCCTGGGTTTTCAGCAGATCGATAAATGCCTTTTCCAGCTCATTTTCTGATTGGTAAACGGCTTCCCGGCGCAGGGACGGCTGGTACTCCGAGACGACAGTGCTTTCGGGATTTTCGGCAACGATAGTATATTGGTCAGTCATTGAAAAAATACTTTATCCATTGATTATAGGTGTCTTGCGCAGAGCGGCAGGTGTCTAATAAATAGTCCTGCACCCGTTCAAATTCTTTGAGCCCCCGGTAATAAAATTGCTTGTCTGTTTCATCAATAATAAAGGGCACGACATTGTTTTTCAAACATTCGCGAAACAGGATTAATCGTCCGACACGACCATTTCCATCCTGAAACGGATGAATCTTTTCTAAACGATAATGATATTCGACGATGGTTTCAAGTGAGGTGTTTTCCCTGTTTAAATACCATTTGTTGAGTCGTTCAATATCATTTTCTACATTTTCCGGTTTAGTGGTTTCGAAGCCACCCACCTCGTTGGTCAATTTTTTCCAGTTGCCGACTGCAAACCATGGTCTTAGTGCATCAGAAGTACCCGATTTCAGTATCCGGTGAAACTCCTTGATCATTTCGGCAGACAAAGGTTGGTGCAGCGTATCGAGCAAATAATCGAAAGCTACAAAATGATTGGTTGTTTCGATGATATCATCAACAGGCACTGCTTCCTCTTCTTTGAAGCCAATGGTGCGGGTCTCGAAAATAGAGCGGGTTTGTTCCTCGGTAAGGCGACTGCCTTCAATCCGGTTCGAATTGTAGGTTAGATTTACCTGCGTTTTGTGATACAATCCCCCGTGAAACCTGCTTTGTCTTTCTTCTGCTAATTTCTCCGCAATGCTATTTCCCATTGTCTGAACCTGTGATTAAGTTGATTTTTATGATTGCCTTGAAATTACCTGTTGAATTTTGAATTGATTAACCGTTTAAATTCCAGGCTCTTTGCACCAAAATTTATCAGTAAGCCAATTTCAAGGTTATATGCCTCTAAATAGTTGATAGCCTGGGCAAGGTGAACATCCTCCAATTTGACCAATGCTTTTATTTCGACCGAAACGACCTCCTCGACCAAAAAATCAACCCGCCTCGTTCCTATATGCTCCTCTTTAAAATAAATAGGCATTTCAAACTCCCGATTGAAATTTACATTTTGTAAACCCATCTCTTTGGCTAAAGCCCGTTGGTAAATAACCTCCTGAAAGCCGTTTCCTAATATCTTGTGAACCTCCATTGCACAACCTATAATCTTAGAAGTCAATTCCGAATATTTGTATTTCTCGTTTATCATATCATACATACTTAGTCACTCCAATCAGCTTAATCACTTCAGTCAGCTTTATCACTCCAATCAGCTTTATCACTCCAATCAGCTTTATCACTTCAGTCAGCTTTATCACTTCAGTCAGCTTTATCACTTCAGTCAGCTTTATCACTTCAGTCAGCTTAATCATATCAATCAGGTTCAATCAGCGGTTCAGACATTTGAACTCCAGCAATCTCCCCCGGTAATATTCGTATTGTTTGCGGCGGGCCTCGATCTCGGCGGGCAGGCCCACAGAAATATCGTTTACTAATTTATCGAATTTATCCAGGATACCTGCAATACGGTTCTGTTCTGCCATGGGAGGAATAGCGATTGGAAATTTTTTCAATTTGTCACCATGCACTCGAATTACTTTCGTCCCAGTTATATTCTGCTTTTTAAAATCAAGGAAAATAGGAGTTTGTAAATAATAAGCTAAATATTTAGAATTTTCATTATGCTTGAATATGTATGTTTCGCCGCTTATCGCAATTTCTTCATTTCCAAGCCAAACGACAGTTTTACAGACATCTTCAACATTCTCGCTTGTTGTTGCAATAATCAAATCACCTCTTTGAGCTTTCTTCATTTTCTTCGCGAACTCAGGTGATACAAAAGATTTTGTCTTGTCTGTATAAGTTCCGTAATAGGTGTATATCTGGCCATAATGAATACATCCAACTCCACTTTCAGTAAAATCCTTTTTCTGTAGCCCATTGCCTCTGACAAACACCCCAACTTCCCCCAGCGTCTTCCATTCCACCTCATTCCCCTCAAAATTCAGCAATTCATTCCGGTAGTATTCATATTGGGCGCGGCGCGCCTGGAGCTCCGCCTGGAGCTCCGCCTGGAGATGGGTGAACTTATCGAGAATATTGACAATTTCTTGTTGAATGGGGAGAGGAGGGATGGGGACTTGGATTTTAGAAATTTTGGTTGTGTTGATTGTTGGTACTCCTCCTTCACTTTGTAGCCCCATTATATTTTGCTCATATTGTTTAAGAAAATAGAATAGGAACTTGGTATTAAATTGATGTTTATTTTTTATTGTAGGAATAATCGAAAAGCATTTATCGTTCAGATAGAACTTTACACTAACAAAACTTACATATCCTGCATTAGCTCCAACTCTTGAAATTGTAACTGTATTTTCTGACCTATTAAAATTGTGAAAATACCCCATAGGTACTTTACCTCCACTTATAATTGGAAATAAAGCATTATCTGACCCATCATTTTTCGTTATGCCTTTTCCTGTCTTAATTTCACATGTATCCCCCAATTCCTTCCACTCCACCCCATCCGGGCAAAACTGTTGAATAAGTTGTTGAATTTTATTCATTGTTTTTGTTGTTAATTGTTGTGCCTTCGACAAGCTCAGGCACCGAAGGCACCGGATCTCCACCGGTGGCTTTGCCTGTCGAAGCCGGGCAAAGCTGTTGTAAAAGTTGTTCTATTTTATTCATTTATTCTTTTCTTTCTTGCCAAACTTTTTCTGTAAGGATTTAATGTTCTCCAGGTAGTCTTTTTCGACTGGCGAAAGCGTTTTAACCCGGTATTTTTTAAACTCGGCTTTGGCTTTTTCAATGGCTTGC
>JANYJT010000278.1 GCA_025358395.1 Bacteroidia bacterium | reverse complement strand
ACATTGGAAACCAGAGTTGTAAAGATCACAGAAAGATACAGTGATGAAAATCTGGTTCGTAAATTCTGTCCCAATAAACCAGTCAAAGAACTGCTGAACCTGCTAAGTAAAGATGAGGTAAAGCAAAAAGTTCTCCACCACATTGAAAGTGTCCTAAGTGAAGTTCTGGAAATACTGAAAACGAGCGATTTGCCAGTCTTTCAAAAAAGAGAAAAGTACGCGAATCTTTACAAAGAAGATTTAATATCCTTCTGTTACCAGGATACCAGTGCTGTTTTTAATTTCAGCAGATTGGAGGAAGAGACACGATATTTTTTGACCCTTCGACACGGAGAGGAGCATTTTTCCCTATTGAGAAAGAATGTAGAAATCCTTGTCAACCAGCCGTGCATCATCTATTATCAAAATAGGGTCTATTTTTTCAAAGAGATCTCAGCCAATAAGCTGCTTCCTTTTCGTGAGAAGGAATTCATCTCCATTCCTAAGAAGATGGAAGACCGCTACTATGAAACGTTTATTCTCAATGCCATCAAATCTCATGAGGTCGTAATTTCAGGATTTGAATTACGGGAAACTTATCCTGAAAAGGGCGCAACGCTATCGCTGGAGAAAGATTTAAATGACCTTCCTGTTTTTGTCCTCTACTTTACCTACAATGGGATTCGATTAAGGATGAAGCAAAGGGAACATCGCGCCGTAGTCATGCTTAAAAAGGATGATCAGTTTATTTTTGAAGCGTTCAGCAGGGATCTTTTTTGGGAAAGCGAAAAACTCGAAAAGCTCCGATCGATGGGGCTGACTGGCTCAAACGAAGGGCTAAGGCTTGCGAATATTCATCCTGATAATTTGGAAGAATCCATGTACCTCGCCGTAGAATGGATTCATCGCAATTCCGTCGCATTGCAAAATATGGGTTTTGATCTTTGCCAAACAGCTTTGCCGCATCCGTATTTTTTGGGAAACCATGACCTGAAAATCGCTGTTCAGAATAAGATCGACTGGTTCGACCTTGAGATAACTGTGCATATCGGAGCCTGGGATTTCCCATTTATTCGTTTTAAAAGGTTTATTTTAAATGGAATAAGAGAATTTAAATTACCCGATGGCGAAATATTCATCCTGCCGGAAGCATGGTTTGCACAATTTGCTGAGATACTTTCTTTGGGGAAAACAGAAGCACAAAAAGTTATTCTGAAACCTTTTCACTTCATGTTGCTTCCTGATCAAACTTCAAAGGGAAATTCCGAGCTACAGGAGCGAATTAATTCGTTGACGAATCAAACCATTAAAGTCTATGAGGTTCCTGATGCCGTTCTTGCCCAATTGAGAAATTATCAAAATGAAGGATACAACTGGCTCATGCATCTCTGGCAAAATGGGATGAATGGCTGCTTAGCTGATGATATGGGACTTGGTAAGACGCTACAAGCATTGGTGCTATTGGTAAAACTTAGGAGGAAGACTGAATTGGATTTTTTTCCACCGGCTGACTCAAAAGGTCAACTGACCCTTTTTTATGATAAATGCCAATCATCAGAAGTTTACCAACCGGCCAGTCTGATTGTTTTGCCGGTTTCGTTGCTGCATAACTGGGAAAACGAAATAAAAAAATTTGCACCCGGATTGAAAGTGTATATTTATTCTGGAGTGAAAAGACGCGAAAAGGTCGACTTTTCGCAATTGATCCATTACTATGATGTTATTCTTACCACATATGGAACCGTGAGAAATGACAGCGAAGTATTATCAAAGCATACTTTTTTCTACCTGATCCTTGATGAGAGTCAAAACATAAAAAATGCTGAATCCAAAAGCTACAAAGCCGTTACATCAATACCCTCCAGGTACCGGTTGACATTAACAGGCACTCCTATTGAAAATTCACTTTCCGACCTTTGGTCTCAGATGAATTTTCTTAATCCGGGTCAGCTGGGTAGTTTCAAATTTTTCAAAGAGAATTATTTGCTTCCCATTGAAAGAGATCGAAATGCCGATACAAGCATCCGCCTGAACCGACTGATTGAACCCTTTATCCTTCGGAGGACAAAAGAACAGGTGGCAGCCGATCTGCCCCCTGTTATGGAAGAACTGCTTACTATAGAGATGACAGCCGAACAACAAGAGCTGTATGAAGCAGAAAAATCCTCCGTTAGGAATTTCCTTCTCAATAATATTGAAGATCTGGAGCCCCGGAATACGACTTTTGTTGTTTTGCAAGCGCTTACCCGATTAAGGCAGATAGCCATTCATCCACGGCTTATTGATCCCGACTCTTCCATCGAATCCGGTAAGTTCAACGAAATAGTTGCCATGCTTGAGGTGCTGGTGGCAGTCAACCACAAGATTCTTATATTTTCATCTTTTGTCAAACATCTGAACTTGCTTGGGGAAGTATGCAATCGGAGAGATTGGGGTTATTGCCGACTTACAGGTCAAACGACCGACCGCAAATCTGTCATTGCCGAATTTCAATCAAAGGTGGATAAGAATATCTTTCTCATCTCATTAAAAGCCGGAGGAGTCGGACTGAATCTGACTGCAGCCGACTATATCTTTATCATTGATCCATGGTGGAATCCTGCCTCCGAGATGCAGGCGATCAGCCGTGCCCACCGAATTGGTCAGGATAAAAAAGTATTCGTCTACAGGTTTATCTCGGAAAAGAGTATCGAGGAGAAAATTCAATTGCTTCAAGAAAAGAAAGCGGCTTTGGCCAATGAATTTATCAATCACAACGATCCATTTGCCATTATAGGCAAGGAGGAGCTTATAAAGTTGTTCGATTAACTACACCTGACAGGTTATCAAAATCTGTCAGGTATAGTTAAAACGAAAAGGACGGAACCGGGCGGCTCCATCCTTTTACTAAAACTAACCAAACTAACTAAACCTAAACTTATGAAAAAAAATGTACTACAAACTTAAGCCCTCTGACGGCATCTGCCAAATATTTTGTGTTAATAAATTGTAAAAATGACATTAAGAAAATATGTAGTTTTAATACACCTGACAGGTTTCCAAAACCTGTCAGGTGTATTTGTTAAAAACGAAAAGGACGGAACCGGGCGGCTCCATCCTTTTACTAAAACTAACCAAACTAACTAACCTAACTAACCTAAACTTATGAAAAAAATGTAATACAAATTTAAGGGCTCAAGTGCTCATTTCCAAATATTTTGTGTTAAAAAAGTATAAAAAAAGAAAATATTTGACCAATTTCTTAAAATAATCTGAAAATGAACGACTGAATGATAGTAACATGTTCATATTTAAGGAGTTGTGCAGCCCTTAATTGTATTGCCAATGGCATTTGATTCTGTGTCTTTTATTATCCGGAATAATGCCTCACCAATGCCAATCCTATATCCGGAGCTGATCATCAAAATTTCGCCTGAGGGCTGACAGAATATGACAATAGGAAGATTGTTCTTTGCCTCCTTGCCGGTTAAGGATGTTAGCACATCTTCAAGCTCTTTCTTTGAATCAATGGTGAGACAGCTCTTTTCGGGTAATTTGTAGTTTTGAAATACATTTACTTTGGAACCTTTCTCGGCTGTATTGGCAAAGATAAAATGCCCGTTCCATTTGTTAAACTGATTGTTATATGGATTCAGATCATTTAGGATGTGCTTCGAGGGTTCGCTGTCCGGGTCAAGCAAGACAATGACTGCACCGGTATTTTTCATCAATTGCGATAGTAAGGCAATATGATCTTTCCCGACCTCCATCAAATGGATTTTTGCCGGATCAATCAAGCCAACCGTCTTCAAAGCGGCTTCTTCTTGTCTGAGATTAACATTCAAAGTAGTAGATTGATCTTTGCTGATATCGAATGAAGTAATTGAATTCAACACAGCTCCGTCGGTAAGGCGTTTCCCAGTAACAAGA
>JANYJT010000275.1 GCA_025358395.1 Bacteroidia bacterium | reverse complement strand
TACTGGACAAATAACCCTGACAACACAGGAATACCCAATAAAATAAAAACTGTCTGAAACATTTGAAAGGTGTCAATTTCTAATGGTCTGACCAATCCTGCAGCACCATGTGCATTATAAAATTGAATGTAAAGGTTGCCCCAGAATGCGAAATTAAAAGGGGTAAAGAAGATGGCAGTCAAGGTAGAAATACCGGTTAAACTAACTGCCAGTGCCACATTTCCTTTTGCCATTGAACTGATGAAATTGGAAATATTTCCTCCTGGACAGGCAGCCACCATGATCATTCCAAGCGCAATGGTCGGAGATGGATTGAGGAGTATTACCAACAAGAAAGTGAATGCGGGTAACAAGAATGTCTGGCTGACATATCCTGTGATGGCTGGTTTTGGCTTCTTTATCAGATTTGTAAAATGCTCCAACCTGATATCCAGTGCAACGCCAAACATCACAAATGCCAGGGTGATATTTAAAAATAACAGACCTGATGGTGAAAAATTGAGCCTGACATGATCCAGGATTTCGAGAGAATTGTTCATTGGCTAATGTGCTAATGTGCTAATGTGCTAATGTGCTAATGTGCTAATGTGAGAATTAATGGAACAGAGAGGATCAATATTTTTAAGATAAATTAAACCTTTAGTATCCAGCCATCCCGGTAGTTGGTCTTAACCAACTCTGCAGCAAACTGTTTTGCATTCAATTCTAATGTCTTCGGTTCAGAACCCGGAATTCCTTTGGAAACCGTAATTTTATCATTATCAGACAAGTTTGTGAAGGTCATATTTTCGCCATCCCATTTCAGTTTCTTTTGCAAGCCTTGCATGCGTACCGCAAGATTACCCATCACCACCATCTCGTTAAGCGGACAGGCATATTCAAAATTTGATGCAGGCAAAACCCTGTTTTCCGGTGATTCTTTGCATGCACGGACCCAGTCCATCTCGTGTCGGACTTCAATCCTTCGAACAGATTTAGGGGGCTTAATCAGCTTGGCAAATTTTTCCTCAGGTAAAAGTTTATAATTGCTTCCGTAATTTCCACAAACCAGTTTCCCTTTCGAACCATGGAAGATTACCCCATTTTTGTCCTGACCCAGCTCTTTCCCATCTGGCAGGCCGTCGGGACGGGCGGGAAGTAGTCCGCCGTCGTACCAGGTAACATCAACCTCGGGCATTTTAAGTTTCCCGATATCTGACCGGGCAGGAAAGTTGTACCGGATCAGGGAGGTATTTGGCGCGCTTTCATTGTTAAATGTCGAAGAAGAAGCCTCGACAGTAGCCGGATGACCCAATTTCAAGGTTGCAAAAACGATGTCCAATACATGACAAGCCATGTCGCCAAGAGCACCTGTTCCAAAATCCCACCAACCTCTCCAGTTCCATGGATGATAGGCTGAATGGTAGGGACGCATGGCTGCCGGACCAATAAAAAGATCCCAATTAATGCCTTCAGGAAGCCACATTCCCTGAGGCGGACGCGTTAATCCCTGGGGCCAAATCGGACGATCAGTCCAGGCTTCAACCTTATCAACAACTCCAATGGCCCCACTCCATATCAATTCGCAAACATCCCCAACTGTATCGCTGCTGTGTCCTTCATTCCCCATTTGGGTAACTACTTTGTATTTTCTTGAAGCCTCCAGCAGCATTCTCGATTCATAAACAGTATGTGTCAGAGGCTTTTGAACATAAACATGTTTACCCAGCTGCATGGCAGCAAGCGCGCAAACTGCATGGGTATGGTCCGGAGTTGCAATCATCACGGCATCAATGTCCATGTGCATTTCACTGAGCATGATGCGAAAATCCATGTATTTTTTGGCTAATGGATACTGATTAAATGTTTTTGCCGCATAATTCCAGTCAATGTCACATAGGGCAACAATATTTTCTGAACTCATATTTCTCAGGTTCACCTGACCCTTTCCACCCACCCCAATACCGGCGATATTGAGTTTATCGGTGGGTGCCTTGTGTCCTAATCCACTAACTACCTGACTGGGAAGAATGGTAAAACCGGCTGCTGTAGCGGCAGTAGTACCAACAAATTCCCTTCGCGTGAAATTTTTGGGAGTTTCCATCATTGTGAAGTTGTTTAGTCGTTGGTCGATGATCCTGAGAACAGGATTAATAATTAGGTGAAAATAAAAAAAAAATGATTACGGAAGAGCATCCGCTACGACAAATGTACTACCCCCAACAAAGATCAAATCATCCGCGTCCGCATACATTTTAGCCTCTTGTAACGCCATAGGAACATCCTCATAGGCAGCGCCATTCAAACCAAAGAAGGTTGCCATTTGCATCAGTTGATGTTCTGGCAGTGCCCTGGGTATGGATGCCTTTGTAAAATAGTAAACTGCCTCTTTGGGTAGGAGAGCCAAAACACCGGCAATATCCTTGTCGCTAACCATACCGATGATAAAATGCAGTTTCTTAAAAGGAAGCTGACGCAATTGTGAAACAATTTCTCTGATACCGGCTTCGTTATGGGCTGTATCGCAAATAATCCGTGGATTGGTGCCAATTGTTTGCCATCGACCCGATAATCCGGTTAATCCGCAAACATTTTCCAATCCACTCCTGATGTTTGCTTCTGAAATTTTCCATCCGTTCTTAATTAATTGCTGAACGGCACACAAAACGGTGCAGACATTTTTGGACTGGTACTTACCAAGAAGGTCAAGGCGGAGATTTTCGAACAGTATTCCCTCACTATTCTTAACGTTAAAAATCTGCTTCTGGTCAAGCGAAACCATAGAATAATCAGCGCGCAGCGTCTGGTCTGCAAAAAGTATTTCTGAATGGTTTTCTTTGGCTATCCCCTCAAAAATCATGGTGGTTTGGGGATGAGTCTCTCCAATGATTACAGGAACGGATGGTTTAATGATACCGGCCTTTTCCAGGGCAATCCGACCCAAGGAATCTCCGAGCAAAGCTGTATGGTCTAAGCTAATGTTGGTAATAATGGACAAGAATGGTTTTATAATGTTGGTTGAATCAAGCCTTCCACCCAATCCGACTTCAATAACTGCAATATCAACATTTTGAGACGCAAAATAATCGAAAGCCATCAAGACTGTCAGCTCAAAGAAAGAGGGCTCCAAACCTTTAATTTGATTCATATCCTGAAAGTGCACCACAAAATCGGTCACATAGGACTCCGGAATCATTTCACCATTGACCTTTATTCTTTCCCTGAAATCTTTGAGATGTGGTGAAGTATATAAACCTGTTTTGTAACCTGCTTCATGCAAAATGGCCGCCATCATGTGGGATACAGAACCTTTTCCGTTTGTGCCAGCCACATGAATGGTTGGGAACTTGTTGTGAGGATGACCAAAAAGTATATCCAACACGAGCGTATTGTCGAGGCTTCCTTTGTAAGCGGCAGGCCCCTTTCGCTGGTAATAAGGCAAATGTTCGTACAAATACTCTAGCACCTCCTTGTATTCCATTCTATCAACTTTGCTAACAAATTGCAGATACAAAGATGTAAAAATCCTTTCTCCAAAACCATCAACACTTTGTTTTAATATTATCTTTAAGCGCCACCATAGCGGTGGGTTTCCCAGGCTGGTCTGATTTCATGTGAACATGGTATTTGATCCGTATTCTGACTGAGGAAAGCCTGACATTGTATTAGTTAACACGATCATCACCATGAAGCGGCCTAAAACTTTTATTCTTGATACCAATGTTATTTTGCACGACAGTGAGTGCATTTACAATTTCGAAGACAACGATGTAGTCATTCCAATTACGGTATTGGAGGAGTTGGACAAATTTAAGCGGGGTGATGATCAAATAAATTTTCAGGCAAGGCAGTTTGTTAGGATTCTGGATGAGCTGGTTGGAAAATCCCCTATTGACAAAGGGATAAATTTGGGACAAGGTAAAGGAAAGCTTTATATTGAGCTTGGAAAGCCTTACACAGATCAGCTTAAGGCATCTTTCCGGGAGGATATTCCTGATCACCGGATTTTGGCTATCGCAGAGTTCATGCGTGACAAACACACAACCCGAAAGGTTATCCTGGTAAGCAAGGATGTCAACTTGAGAATAAAAGCCAAATCTTTACATGTTGAGGCAGAGGATTATAAGAATGACAAGGTTGAAGATATCGAAGTTCTCTACCAGGGGATTCGCGAAATCAGGGATTTTGATGAACATTCTATCGCGAAATTATACGAAAACAATTTCCTCCTGATTGAAGAATCGGGTATTGAAAAAAAACCCTTCCCCAATGAATTTTTCATTCTTAAGAGTGCCCATGCAAGTGTATTGGCACACTACAATGTCTTTCGCACCAGATTGGAACGAGTAGACAAGAAGATTGCCTTTGGTATTCGACCCAGGAATGCCGAACAAACTTTCTCTTTGCAGGCACTGCTGGATCCTGAGATCAAACTGGTGAGCCTGACGGGCAAAGCCGGAACCGGGAAAACACTTCTTGCCCTTGCCGCAGCCATCGCCCAACACAACATTTATGATCAGATCATGCTAGCCAGGCCAATCGTTGCCTTGAGCAACCGAGACATTGGATTCCTGCCGGGGGATGCTGAAGAGAAAGTATCTCCCTATATGCAGCCATTATTTGATAACCTTGCAGTTATCAAACGATGTTTCGACACCCATACGCATGAACACCATGTCATTGAAGATTTGCAAAAAGATGAAAGACTGGTTATTTGTCCGCTTGCCTTTATCCGCGGACGAAGTTTGTCCAACTGCTATTTCATCATCGATGAAGCCCAAAACCTTACTCCGCATGAGGTAAAGACGATTATCACAAGAGCCGGTGAAGGAACGAAAATGGTATTTACAGGTGATATCCAGCAAATTGACTCTCCTTATCTGGATATGCAGTCCAACGGGTTGGCCTACCTGACCGATCGGATGAAAGGCCAGGATATTTTCGCCCACATCAATCTGCTCAAAGGGGAAAGAAGTTATTTGGCCGAGCTGGCAAGCGACCTGCTATAGTAATTTTCGATTTTCGAATTTGGATCTTGGAATTAGGTATAGATCCGTACTTTTGTTGGCTCGAATAGATTTGCATGAATCCTACGGATAAAAAAGTTGCTTTTGGTACGCTTGGTTGTAAGCTCAATTTTTCAGAGACCTCCACCATTGCCCGTTCATTTTTGGATCTTGGATATCAAAAAGTTGATTTCAAGGAAATTGCAGACGTATATGTGATCAATACCTGCTCGGTTACGGATTCGGCAGATAAAAAAAGCCGATCATTGATCAGGCAGGTAACCCGCCAAAATCCTGCCGCTTTCGTTGTTGTGATTGGCTGTTATGCTCAGCTAAAGCCGGAAGAAGCGGCTTCAATAGAAGGAGTCGACTTAATTTTGGGCGCCAATGACAAATTTAACATCACCAAATTTCTCGAGAATCTCGAAAAACATCCCCATGGCGAAGTACATGATTGCTCTTTCAATGAAATAGTTGATTTTCATCCTTCTTCCTCCTATGGTGACAGAACCCGGAGCTTTTTAAAAGTTCAGGATGGCTGCAATTATTTCTGTACCTATTGCACGATTCCTCTTGCCAGAGGCAAAAGCAGGAACCCTCACATTGCTGACCTTGTTATTGAAGCCAGACGGTTAGCCGAACAAGGAATAAAAGAGATCAATCTGACGGGCGTAAACATTGGTGATTTTGGTAAAAGTACGGCAGAGACATTTCTGGATCTCCTCAGATCCCTTGATCAAATCCAAGAGATTACACGGATAAGAATGGGTTCTGTGGAGCCGAACCTTCTGACCGATGAAATAATTTCTTATGTAGCAAATTCGCAAAAAATCGCACCCCATTTTCATATTCCATTGCAGGCGGGAACAAATGAAGTGCTGGCTCTCATGAAAAGACGTTACAATATTGAACTTTTTCAGGAACGGGTTGATGCCATTAAAAAACAAATTCCACATGCTTTTATTGGGGTAGACGTTATTGCTGGGATGAACGGGGAAACGAATGAACTTTTCGAAAAGGCTTACCATTTTATTGATAAACTGGATGTGTCGCAGTTGCACGCCTTTCCTTATTCCGAACGTGCAAATACCAAAGCACTTGCTATTTCAGGTGTAGTATCCATTACAGAACGCAAATTCAGGACCCAGCAATTGATTCGGCTATCCACAAATAAGCTTCGGCGTTTCTATCTTAACAATCTTGGCAAAACAGCAACTGTTCTATTCGAAAATCATTCCCAGAAAAAGTTATCCGTAGGGTGGACTGAAAATTACATCAGAGTTGAAGTACCATTCCAAGCCGATTTACTGAACTGCACCAGATTGGTCAAGTTAAAGGAAATCAATGAAAATGGACATGTCACCGGCGATATCCTATCCAAATAGCCTTGCACCAGCCGGGGATAATCACTACTTTTGAAAAAAAAATGGATTTGCAGAAGGTCTGTCAGGAGGTCATAGAAATAGCCAAAAGTGCAGGTGCATTTATTGCAGGCGAACGCTCCAATTTCGATCTCAAGCTTGTTGAGCTAAAAGGGAAAGCGAACTTTGTTTCTTATGTCGACAAGAAGGCAGAAGAACTTATTGTTGATAGACTCAGGATACTTTTGCCGGGTTCAGGTTTTATAACCGAAGAAGGTACGGCCTTTGATCTGGGAGAGAAATACCGTTGGGTGATTGACCCTCTTGATGGAACAACAAATTTTATTCATGGCGCTCCGCCGTATGCAGTCAGTATTGGATTAATGGAGTTTGAAGAGATCATCCTTGGCGTAGTTTATGAAATTACAAAGGACGAGTGCTTTTATGCCTGGAAAGGAAGCAAGGCCATGCTAAACGGAAAAGAGATCCAAGTTTCTGAAGCCGCAACCACCAACGAGGCGCTTATCGTAACCGGATTTCCTTATGGTGAGGTAAAAAATGCTGATGCGTTTCTTGAATCCATCCATTTTTTTATGTCCAATTCCCATGGAATAAGGAGATTAGGCTCTGCTGCTACCGATTTATCCTATGTTGCGGCCGGCAGGTTTGAGGCGTTCTGGGAGAAAGGACTAAGTCCCTGGGATATTGCTGCAGGCACTATCATATTGCAACAAGCAGGTGGGAGGATAACTGATTTCGCGGGGAAAGAAAATTTTCTGTTCAGTGGGGAAATTGTTGCCACGAACAACAACTATTTCAATGAATTTCAATCCATCATAGAGCGCATCTATTGTAAGTAAGTATGGATAAAAAGGCAAATCCCGGATACTTTCTTCTAAGATCATATACATGGATGGTCCAGCTCTTTCCGCTAAGGATCCACTATTTATTCTCAAGTATGATCTTTGTTCTAATCTACCATGTTTTCAGGTACCGCCGAGATGTAGTATCGACTAACCTTACGAATTCGTTTCCTGAAAAGACAAAGGAAGAAATCATTTTGATAGGTGAAAAATTTTACCGGTTTTTCTGCGATAGTATCATCGAAACTTTCTATTACGACAGAATTTCTGTTGAAGAGATAAAGCAACGGCACACAGTCCAAAATATCGGACTGGTAGAAAAATATTTGGCTGAAGGTCGCCCTGTCATTATCGCAACTGCACATTACAATAACTGGGAATGGAACTGTAGTATGACGCTACATTCAAATTATACCGCGAATGTCATTTATAAGAAACTTTCCAACAACAGTTTTGATCAATTTTATTACAACATGAGAGCTCAATTTGGAATTAGGCCTATCGACCGATCAGATTCCTACAGAGAGTTGCTTTCAGATCTGCGCAACAATAAATCATCCGCGACTGCCTTTCTGATGGATCAGACACCCAGAAAGCATGAAATTCAGTATTGGACAACCTTCCTTAATCAGGAGACTGCGGTGTTGACCGGTACTGAAAAGATTTCCCGCAAACTGGATGCAGCCGTATTGTTTTGTAACGTCAGAAAAATAAAAAGAGGCTACAACAGCCTTGAATTCTCCTTGATTGCCGAGCATGCCAAAGATACTGCACCTTTTGAGATTACTGAAAAAGCTACTCGCATGATTGAGGCAATGATTGTTGAATGTCCTGAATATTGGCTCTGGACACACAAGCGGTGGAAACATAGAAGAGAGGAAGGATACAAGGGTAAAGGATAAAGGGTAAAGGGTAAAGGGAGGAGGCATTTGTGGTTATCCCTGGAAATAAAAAGGATTAAAGGAAAAAATCAACGATGAACAGCACTAAGAAAATTTCCATTGTAATTCTGAACTGGAATGGCAGCGATTTCCTAAAAAGATTTTTGCCTTCTGTTGTTGCCTTTTCGAAAGGGAATGTAGAAATTGTTATCGCGGACAATGGTTCAACAGATGACAGTGCAAAAACTATATCAATAAATTTTCAGGAAGTTAGATACATCCAATTGGATCACAATTTTGGTTTTGCTGAAGGATACAACAGAGCTTTGGACACTCTTCAGTCAGACTATTTTGTATTGCTGAATTCGGATGTTGAAGTGACCCCCGGATGGCTTGATCCGATCATGAACTTGATGGAATTGAACCCGTCCGTTGGGATTTGTCAGCCAAAAATTCTGAGTCTCGAACGTAGGCAAGAATTTGAATATGCAGGTGCCGCAGGTGGATTTATTGACCGTTTTGGTTATCCCTATTGCCGGGGAAGAATATTACAGGAAATAGAACAGGATCATGGACAATATGATACGTCCATACCAGTCTCCTGGGCTTCAGGTGCATGCATGATGGTAAGATCCGAGGTATGGAAAAACTGCGGTGGATTTGATGCTGACTTTTGGGCGCATATGGAGGAGATCGATCTCTGCTGGCGGGCAAAACATCTCGGCTACAGCACTTATGTTTGTCCGGATTCTGTGGTGTATCACCTTGGAGGAGGAACATTGCCATACAATAATCCGCTCAAGATTCATCTAAATTTCAGAAACAACCTTTATTTGTTGTTTAAAAACCTACCGGGGAAACAACTGCTAACTAAACTTCCTGTCAGAATGGTGCTTGATGGAGTCGCGGCCATCACATTTCTGTTCAAAGGTGATTTTAGATCCTTTGGAAGGGTTTTTACAGCGCATCTGAAATTTTATGGGATGTTAGCAAAACTGATGAAAAAGCGATCTATCATCATGCAGTTAAGTCAAAACAGATCAATCAGACTTACCACCGGAAAAAGTATTGTATGGAATTATTATGTAACGAAAAGAAGAAAATTTTCTGAAATTGAACCTTGAATTATGAGAATCAAAAGAGAAAATTGTACCGCACTGATCATCGACATTCAGGAGAAGCTATTTCCTCTGATGGCAGAAAAAGAGTTATTGCTGGCAAACTGCAAAAAACTCATCGAAGGACTAAAAGTGTTACAAATTCCTTTATTTGTTACCCAGCAATATAGCAAAGGGTTGGGAGGAACCATCCACGAGATAAGGAGACTTTTCGACTCTTTCAGCTTTATTGAAAAGAACACTTTTAGTTGCATGGACGAGGCTCAATATTTGGAAGCCCTTGAGCGCTCAGGGAAGTCCAATATTCTGATTCTTGGCATCGAGTCACATGTTTGTGTGCTTCAAACGGCAATTGATCTTAAGGAAAGAGGATATCAACCTGTTGTTGTATCCGATTGTGTCAGTTCCAGGGATCCCGCAGAAAAGCAAGTTGCTTTGCAACGCTTTGCACTGGAAGGTATAACTGTTTCTACTGTTGAATCGATACTTTTTGAATTAACCAGAACTTCCTCTGCTCCCGAATTCAAGTCCATCTCAAATTTAGTCAGGTAGTTAATGTTATTTCCTATACTTACAAATCGTAAGTTCAAATTTTTGCTAAAATTCTTACGCCAATAACAATCCCCTATTATATTCTTATTTTTGTAGCATTAAAACAATTGTCAGCTAAAGAATTGCATCATGGAAGTATACAAATTTGGGGGAACCTCAGTCGGTACAATAGAGAATATGAGATCGGTGATGAAATTAATTACCGATGGGAAACAGAAGATGGTTGTATTGTCGGCCATGTCAGGAACAACGAACAGTCTCATCGAAATTTCAGATTATCTGACTAAAAAGAATAAAGAATCCGCACTCACCCAGATAAGCATCCTTGAAAAGAAATATTACAATGTTGTTTTTGATCTGTTCAAAAGCATCGAGATGAAAGACAAGGGCAAAAAGGTTCTGGAAGAGCATTTCGATTTCATTAAAGCATTTACCACTGGAACCTTTTCAGAAGCAGGAGAAAGAGCAATTCTGGCACAAGGTGAGCTCATATCGACTGCTCTTTTTACCCTTTTGATGCTGGAGGAAGGTTTCAATGCGGTCTTGTTACCCGCTCTTGAATTTATGAAAATCGATGTTGACAAGATGCCGGACAGTCGTTTCATCAAGCAAAAATTGAATGAAATACTGGCATCCACTCCAAAAGCGGAATACTATATCACCCAGGGGTTTATTTGTAGAAACGAAAACGGAGAAATCGATAATCTGCAGCGGGGAGGTTCGGATTACACGGCAACCCTGATTGGAGCAGCTATCAATAGCCGGGAGGTTCAGATTTGGACCGATATAGATGGATTCCACAACAACGACCCACGATTCGTTGAAAATACCAAACGCGTTGACCTCCTTTCTTTCAGTGAAGCGGCTGAGCTGGCCTATTTTGGTGCCAAAATTTTGCATCCGCAAACTGTTCTTCCTGCGAAGAACAACAATATCCCTGTCAGACTAAAAAATACCATGAACCCATCTGATCCCGGGACGCTTATTTCGGGCGAAAGCCAGGGTGCCGGAATCAAGGCTGTGGCTGCCAAAGACGGAATCACAGCCATCAAAATACGTTCCGGGAGAATGTTGAATGCTTATGGTTTTATGAAAAATATTTTTGAAATATTCGAATATTTTAAAACTTCTGTGGACATGGTTACCACTTCTGAAGTAGCCGTTTCCGTCACTATTGACAACCCGAAACACCTGGAAGAGATTGTCAATGAACTCAAGGAATACGGCGACGTTGAAGTAGATAAAAACCAGACCATCGTTTGCATTGTTGGCAACATGATCGCCGAAGAAAAAGGATTTGCCTCAAAAGTATTTATGGCACTCGATGACATTCCTATTCGTATGATTTCATATGGAGGAAGCAAGCATAACATTTCCGTACTTGTAAATACAGCTGACAAGAAATCAACTCTCGTAGCCTTAAGCGAAAAATTGCTGAACGTTTAAAAGTAAATTATGGAACAAATTGATGATCCATCGGGAAATTTCAAGAACTACAAATGGGGGATATTTTATGTGAATAAGGCAGACACTCGAATCTTTGTTCCTAAAAGATTCGGTTTTGGCTATACTTTAAATTTTGGAATACCTTATGTAACAATCGGATTTATTATAATCCTTTTGATAATTTTCGCACAGGTTGGATTTCATTTACTCTAAGAAGATTTTTTCTTATTGAACGAACTTCTCGAAATTGTATACCGGAGTAGCATACATTTTCAACCATAAGACCATTGAATCTTCTATATCTTCATTTACAAGCTGCAATCGTTTGTGGGTTAATTCTACAAACGATTCTTTCTCCTCCCTGGTATATTGTGCCAGGTACTTCGTGGTCTTAAAGTACAAATCATAGGCAATGTAGTTGTTGGGAAACAATCGGTAATTTCTGTAAATCTCCTTATCAATTTGCTCGGCAAGCATTCTCATGCGTTCGTTCGGTGCTGGCTCATGCGAAATATGATGCAAAATATCCTCGTCAATCTGATTTCCAAACTGGATATGAATTTTCCCTTTTTGATTGCTTAATCCGCTAACCATGTTCATTAGATCATCCTTCTCGGTTTTCTGAAAATT
>JANYJT010000224.1 GCA_025358395.1 Bacteroidia bacterium | reverse complement strand
TGTCAGGTAACCGATTTTGTTGGGCTTGGTCTCATCGTAATATTCCGACATCCTGCTCTTGTTGTCGGTAATGTTCATCATATCGAGGAATATCTCATGAGTGGCTCTTGTCTTGTTAAACTTGTAGCTTACCGATAAATTTAGTTGGTAAATGTTATCTAACTTTTCGTTGTAGGCTTTTTTATAATCCCAATACCGGTCTTTCGTGGGGTCAACAGCTACATTTCCCTGTGCATCTCTTAACAAAGGGATGAATCTTTGGCCTCCTTCGAAAAATGCTTTGGCATTTATTGCAAGCGTTTGATTATTCTTCTTCCCAAGGTTCTTAAATTCTTTACCAAATAAAATATTGACTATATAATTGTTGTTATAACGCGTATTTCTCCATACGCCTTCCAACGATTTATATTTTGATTCGAACAACGAAGCATTCATTAAAAAGTAGTAATTGTTATCGAAAAACCGTTCCAGGGTACTTTCTATTCCATAGTTCTTTCCAATTCCTTTGTTTACCAATGCGACATACCTGTAATCGATACCTTCGTTAATGGTCGAGTAGTAGCTTGTATCATTGTTTTCTACAGGTAAATTGTACAAGTTTTGATAGTAAACTTCAACCTTCGCCATTAAATGTTCTGAGAAGCGTTTTTCATAACCCAGCACAAAATGGTCAGCTTTAAGCAAGTCGAGGTTTTTATTCGGCTCAATGA
Organism: Bacteroidia bacterium; assembly: GCA_025358395.1. Next base: position 5,406 of record JANYJT010000224.1, on the reverse strand, counting down.
AACTTCCGTTAGGCTGCAAAATTTTAGTATAGTAGTTGTGAATACTTTCCATGGTACTGTGTTTGCCGTACCCGGCATGAAGCGAATTCCTACTGTTTAGCTTCCAGTTGATGGCTAATCTTGGTTCAATCGTACTTTTGTTGTTGATCAAAGCATTCGTATTGTGTAATCCGGCAACAAAGGAGATTTTATCATTAAAACCGTGTTTCCAGCTTATGAAATTATTTATTGCGCTTGCATAATTTTTGAAATTTGTTACATCCAACATAGCATTCGCAGCGTCATAAAACATGCTCTGATTGTAATTGTAGCTATACAAAGTATATTTTGAACCAATTTGAATTTTGTTTTTGGCGTTGATTTTATTGCTATAGGTTATCGCTGCCCTATAAGCCGAATTGGTTATCCTACTTTTAAAAGTATGGATTTTATTGGTAACAGAATCTCTCAGAAATACACCTTTACTATCACGAATTCTTATTGTATCCGACTCAAAAATATCATCACTGATGCCATTTCCCGAATAGGAAATTGACGTATTGATAAAGCTGTTGGCATTCATTGAATAGGTATGGTTCATGCCCAGATTTGACAGGAAATTAGCCTTTTCGAAATCTCTGCTGATTAGCGCGCTTTTGATGGTGCTGCCAGGAGTGGATAGACCTGTTGGTGTCATGTTCTTCATTGAGACGCCACTTAACCCTCCCAAACCGTAGAAAGAAAAAATACCTGCTTTTTTTGAAGGCAAAACAACTTTAAATGTTAGATCCTGATAATCTACTGCTCCTTCAACATCAACCAAACCAAGTTTTTTGATTAGGCTAATTGTTGAGTATCTGTAATTTATGAGGTACGAGCCCGCATATCCATTTTTAAAAGGTCCCTCAAGGGTTAGGTCGGTACCCATAATACCTACTCCCAAAGTCGCTTCAAATTTTTCGTTGTTACCTGGCCTAAGCTTTACGTCGTAAACGCCCGCTAAAACATCGCCATACTCCGGAGAAAATGCGCCGGTGTAAAAATCGGAAGTCGTTAACAAGTTGTTATTTAGTGCAGTAAGAGCTCCAAATGACGCATTTTGATCATCCATGTGATAGGGGCTTGAGATTTCTACCCCTTCCAGGCGCCACTGCATGTATTTGGGTGAATTTCCCCGTACAATGATATCACTGCTTCCATCGGGAGTAGAAGCTATTCCGGCAAAACTGGAAACCACCCGGGCAGGGTCATCCATGCCGCCAGTGTAACGTTTCGTTTCTTCAAAGGAGATAGAATGTGTACTTAGCAATGACATGTCGTTTTTTGCCTCCCCTTTTTGCCTGCCGGGTCTAACAATCACCTCATTCAGTTTTACATCAGATTCCTGCAAGTTTACGTTTAAGACGACCTCCTTGCCAGAGTTAACCTCAATATTGGGAATCATTTTCGCCTCATAACCCAGATAAGATAATTGTATTGTAATCCTGCCAATTGGTATGTTTTCCAATCTAAAATTACCGTTTACATCTGTTGCCGTACCAATCAATGGGTTGGTGCCGATTATTTTAACAGTAGCTCCTATCAAGGGCATTTTACTGTCTGTATCAAGTATTGTGCCTCTTACGGTTTGCGAAAATTTTTGACTGAAAGTCGGTGTCATGAACATTATTATCATCAGCGATGTTAAAGCGGTCTTTTTCATTTCTAGATAATTTGCATTTTAAAGGTTACATGGAATTGAAAATCTGCGAAGCCAATATCCATCCGCCAGTCGGCGGATTCGGTTGGACTCATATTTTCCTCTTTGGTATTTCTTTTTTTAAACTGATGCGATAAAATTCTGGCTATTCGATATTCTTTATCACCAAGAGTTAAGTAGTTGGCAAAATAGATTGGGTTTAACGGTTCGCCGGTAGCCTGCTCAAAAAGTCGATCCCAGGTGATGAAATCTCCGTATTGGTAAATCAGAGAAACCAGGAATTCACCTACTTTCTTGTTGTCCTGATAGACCGGGTTCGTTCCCGTCAGAATATTCTTCTCCAGGTAGTGCCGCAATTGTGCGGCAAACAACTCAGCAAGCACGAAGTTGTGAACAGTGCAGGAGAAGCTGGTCATGTAGGTATTAGTTGCCCAATCAGTTGTGTTTGGATCCTGGGGCGGTTTGATTCCCAGATACTTTTCTTCAAGCTGGTACCACAATGCTCCGAGATTTTGGTCCGAATTCCGGTATACCTCACGTTCAAAGGCTGATTTCACAAGAAGTCTCCTGAACCGGTATATCCGGTCGACCTGAATAAAGTGCATGCAAAGCAGCTTATACTCACGGCTTCTAATTGAATCCATGTCAAATTCACGTTGTAACCAAAGCGTGTTCAAGGTCAAATTCTCAAAAAAGCTACCAATCCCTTCCACAATCACCGAATTCGGATTTTTCAAAAGGTATGGAATGGTATCCGAAATATTTTTGAAATGTGAAGCATGGCCACACAGGTGCATCATCTTTCTCATCCCATCGTTGTTCTCCTGGACGCTGGCCATCATGCGCAAATCGTTCGTGAAATCTACATTGAAAAAATTCGTTGCAGTCGATTTACCTTTCTTCGTTTTCAGGTCGCTGTTGTCGATGACGTCCTGCACCGGGAGTCCTATGCCATTGAAGAAGCCGGAAGCCAGTTCGATGGGATCTTGCTTGCTGTACAAGGAATCCATCTTTGCCGAAAAACGCTGCGGCAGGTAGCTGGCACGCTCATCGTTGTAATGGAAGGAGAGAAGCTCCTCTTTACGAATATGGTATTTCTTGGCCAACATCCTATCAACCTGCAATTTCGCCTCAAAAAAAGGTTTGCGCGTTTTCAATTCTATCGTATCCAGCAATGTTTTGATCATCGCCGGGGTCTGATCCTTGTTTTCAAGAGCCAGCTGATAGTAATCGGTGTAGCCAAATTCGCGGGCAAATTCGTTTCTGGTCTTCACCATCCGGATGATGTCTCCGGCAATTTGTTTGCCTTTATCCCGGTAGGCAGTGTAGACCCTTTTCAGGAGAGCCGTGTCGGTCGAATATTTACGGATCGAATCGAGCTGAGCTCCGGTATATTTCATGTTACCCTCCTCTACCTGAATGGCAGAAAAAGACTGCCACACTTTGGTTTCGGCAATCCTCAAATTTTTGTACCTGCTTGCTTCTACCTGCGGCCCAATAAAAGATTGATACAGGACAGTCAACTGCCTTTTCAGCGCTGGATCAGTAATCAGTTCAGAGTTCTTTAGTTTCCTGAGCAGCTCGAAATCCTTTTCTTTTGTGAAGACATTTTCGGTAAATGGAATAAACTTATCAGGGGAAAATTGACCTGATTTATTTTGGTTTGAACTGTTAAAAACCAATTCCAGCTCAAGGAGTTTCTTGTAATCGCGCTCATTGCCAGATATGTTTACGTTCCAAAGTGCATCCATACTCTCCATTGTAAAATTCCGGATTAAGTCGACATTTTTATCGATATAATGGCGCAAAATCAATTCGGATTGCTGTTTCTCGTTCAAACAACCTGCGGATAAAATGAAAATCAATAGCAGTAGGTATCTCATCGCCCGTTGTATTTTGTAATGTCGAGTCTGACAAAAAATTCATTGTTTTCTTCGCGAATCGTTAACCTGTGATTCTGCGGATAGATCAGTTCGAGCCGTCTTTTGCCGTTCAGCAAACCGACTCCTTCGGTATTTATCCCAATGCTATTTTCCGGAATGCTGTTGAGCGCCTCGAAAGTCAGGCTGCCTTTTTTGACACGAAGTGAAATCTTGATCCAGGGCATGTCAGGATCCTTACTGCTGCCATGCTTAAAGCAATTCTCCACATATGAATAGAGCAACATTGGCGGAATCAGGTGATTCATGTTATCCACATCTTTTTCAAATTTTACAGAGAGACGGTCTGAATACCTGATTTGCTCAAGTTCAATGTAATTTTCGATGAGCTTAATCTCCTTCGAAACGGGCACCTCCGTGGCATTGCATTCATAAATAATGTACTGAAACATCTCAGACATCTTGGCAATGACAACAGCGGTCTTGCTACTTTTGCTCAATGCAAGGGAGTAAAGGTTGTTCAGCGTATTAAATAGAAAATGGGGATTCAACTGCCCTTTCAGCACCTGCAATTCGGTGGCCAGGCGTTTGCGTTCAGCTTCGTTGGTAATATCCTGACTCCTGATCCAGTTTTTGTAGTATTTGAACATGGCAAAGAGAACCGTTGGTCCCATAATCCAAAGTAAATTGATCAAAAAGCCATCTGCCGTGTACCAATCTTTGGGATGCAGGGCCATCGGAATAAAAAGTGCGTAATAAATATTCCTGCTGATATACAATTTTAACAGAGATGCCATTGCAGATGAGAGTGCTAGTGACCCCAAAAAGCTGAAATACCTTCCCATTAAAAGGAAGTTAGGTACCAGCACATAGACCACGAAATAGGTATAAAGAATTAGTACCGGAAGGTGAACTGCCAGATTGAGAAGGTAAAAATGATAGGGAAAATTTTGCTGGTAACTGAAAATATAAGAACCGATAATAACAAACAAGATCCAATAAATCAAATGATTGACAGGACGAATTTGCAAAAGTCGATTAAAAGTATTGAATGTCATTTGCCGAAATATTTTAATTTGATGCCGGACGGGGAATAGCTATTTGCGCCTGTCCCAAGCATTACGATGCTCAAAAATAAATTTTCAGAAATTGACGCTTTTGCTTTTCCAACCTTCTACCAGTATCGTTCGGCCAAAAGTTGATTACCGGATTCCAAAGCCGTTTACCCTTCGGAACGTGTCGTTGGCACGGAGTTCATGTGTTTATGCAACAATCAGGCGTATTACCCCCGAACGTTTGTAATAATTGTGCGTCTTTTCTACATATAACACAGAATAGCTTATGCCTTTACCACGAATTGCACAGATTAAAAACAAATGGACGCAGATGAACACCACCCAACCACGGATTACACAAATTACACGAATTAAAAAACACAATTAAGACGGATTACACAAATTGAAAACTTATAGACACAAATGAACCCCAGCCCTACCACTGATTACACAAATTTTCACAGATTAGAAGAGGAAATGCCTTCTCAGTTTCCCCGTTTCTCCGTTTCCCCTTCGCCCCGTCGCCCCCTCCCTCTACTCTCTTCTCTGTTTCCCGTTTCCCCGTTTCAATCCTTCAATCTCAGGAGTTCCACTCCCCCAGTCTCCCCCTCTCCAAGTCTTTCTTAACCGTTTCCCTGATTCTTGTTTTACTCTTTCTTTTATAACTTTACATTGATAAGCAGTTTACGTGAATAAAAAGGCCTTTCAATCGTTGACTAAAGTATCAGAGGAATGAAAAGAGTTGCCACCATTTTTATTTTCTGCGTTGCACAATGGTTCAGTGCCTATTCCC